>CAZDGO010000189.1:0-5124 GCA_964504825.1 uncultured Gaiellales bacterium | reverse complement strand
GGATGGTCCGGGCCGTGAGCGCCGGCGAGGTCACGCTCTCCGGCCCCTGACCCCTGGCCTGGTTCATGTAAACCTCAAGCGACCGGAGCATTGACAGCGCATCGTCTGTTCAGGTAGCATGCCACTATGTGTGCGACCGCGGGAACCAGAACGACCAGAAGCGGGCCCCGGGAACCGGTGGCGCAGCTGGCTCTGGCCGGCCTGCTGGCAGCAGTGCTGGCGGTGGCTTCTTGGGTCTCCATCCCCTTCGTTCCCGTGCCTCTCACCCTGCAGACCCTGGCGGTCCTGGTGGCGGGAGGCCTCTTAGGGCGCTATTGGGGTCCGGCGAGCGTAGGGGTGTACGTCCTGGTGGGCCTCGCCGGGGTGCCGGTCTTTGCCGGCGGGCACGCCGGACCGGCCGTCATCGCCGGGCCGCTGGGTGGATTTCTACTCGGGTTCGTGCTGGCCGCGTTCGTCATGGGAGTGGCGGGAGACGCCACGCGGCGTCGCAAAGTCACTGACCGCCGCGATCTCGCGGTTCTTGCGCTGGGAGCCGCGGCTGCGGGGCTCGCGGTCTACGTGGTGGGAGTGCCTTGGTTCATGGCAGTGACCGGCGCGAGTCTGAGAGGGGCCGTGACTGTAGCCTTCCTCCCCTTCATCTTCGGGGACGTTCTCAAGGCCGTAGTGGCTGTCGTGGTGATACGAGCCGTCGACCGAGCCCTGGTCGCTCAGGGTCTCAGGCCGGCGCTCAGAGGTTGATCCGGAGCTGAGCTGTCCGGATCGCCGTCGGGTGTGCCGAGTTGCTTCGGGGGGAGCGACCCGGCACACCTGGGGGCACCATCCTACGCGGGCACCTCACACATTCCACCCGGCTGCATCACCAGCACCTTCGTGTCTGTGCGTTCTTCAACCGTGCGCTTCCATGCTTCCGCATCTTGGGCGATGAAGGGGAACGTATCGTAGTGCATAGGGATCGCGAGGCGCGGTTCGAGCAGCTCCACCGCCGTAAGGGCGTCGTCGGGACCCATGGTGTACTTGTCGCCGATCGGGAGCAGCGCTACGTCGAGCCCGACTCGGCCGATCAGTCGCATGTCGGAGAAGAGACCGGTGTCGCCGGCGTGGTATAGCACCGTGCCCGCGATGTCGCGGAGCAGGATGCCCGCCTCGTTTCCCATGTAGGCCCCTTCGAAGCTGGATGAGTGCAGGGCCGGCACCAACTTCACCCGACCGAAGGGGAAGTTCATGCCACCGCCGATCTGCAAGGCGTCGACGGTCAGGCCTTTCGCTCCGAGATAGAGGGCGAGCTCGTTCATGGCGATGACGCGGGCGCCGGTGCGCGCCGCGATGGCCTCAGTGTCACCTAGGTGATCGGCGTGGGCATGACTGACCACGATGAAGTCGGCGACCACCTGGTCGGGCGTTATGTCTGCCCTGGGGTTGCCCGTGAGGAACGGGTCGATCCAGATGCGGGTGCCGGCCGTCTCGATCTCCCATGCGGCGTGGCCGTGGAACGTGAGCTTCACGCTGGTTCCTTTCTCCTGTATCTTGCCTGGGGGCAGGGCGCGGGTGCATCGAGAGTAGCGCGTGGCGCGTGGCAAGGCAACCGGGCGGGAGGGGCATGAACAATCTCGAGGCCGTCATCCTCGGCGTGACGCAGGGGTTCACCGAGTTCTTGCCGGTGTCCAGTTCGGGGCACTTGGTGCTGGTGCCGGAGTTCCTCGGCATGTCCAAGCCTACGGTGGCCTTCGACGTACTCCTGCACCTAGCCACCTTGGTCGCGGTCACGGGCTATTTCGCCCGTGATTGGTATTGTATGATCCTGGCCTTCGTGGCTCCGGGTCGGCTCCCCGGAAGGACGGCGGCGACGTGGCGCCGGCTGGCCATATGGTTGGCGGTGGGCACCGTGCCGGCAGCGCTTGCCGGGGTGCTGCTGCGGAGCTTCTTCGAGTCCCTGTTCTCGAGCACACTGGCCGTAGGTATCTTCTTGATCGTGACTGCGTGCCTGCTCACCTTGGCCGACTTTGCCGCCGGGCGCGCGGAGCGCCGCGGGCGCACTCGCGACGACATGGGTTTGCTGGACGCCCTGTTGATCGGCTGCTACCAGGCGTTGGCTATCGCTCCGGGGCTCAGCCGGTCGGGCGCTACCATCTCCGGCGGCGTGTTCCTCGGACTGGACCGTCCGGCGGCGGCGCGCTTCAGCTTCTTGTTGAGCGTCCCCGTGATCCTGGGCGCCGGACTGGTGAGCGCGCGCGATCTGGGCGCGGGTATCCAAGTGGGCGACGGGGTCGCGTACGCCATAGGCGGAGCGGCTGCCCTTGTGTCGGGTTTGGTCGCTATCCATGTGCTGCTCCGTTACCTGCGGACGCATCGCCTCTGGCCCTTTGCCGTCTATACGTTGGTGCTGGGCGCCCTCGTGGTGGTGTTGAGTCTCATTTGAGGTTCACACTTCCCTTACACTCCTTACGCATCCCCCTCACGCCCGGGGTCTAGAATTCTCTTAGGTGAAACCAGTACGACCGGAACGGTCCGGCCGTGTAGATCGGAGGCTGATTCAGATGCAGACGGGCGGGAAGTCAACTGGGGCCTGGGCGACCGAGAGGCGGAGGTGGATGACGGTTCTCATCGTCGCCTCGATGATCGGGCTCGTCGGGCTCCTTGCGCTTGGCGTGCTCGGGTGCGCAAACCTGGAGTCATCGAGCACGAGCAGTCCTTCGAACAGGTCTACGAGCGCTTCAGTGGGGGGTACATCGACGAGCGTGGCAGGCGCAGCGGGTGCGGAGAGTTCCAGACCGGTGGCCCCCGGACCGCTCGGCGCGAGCCCCGCTGAAACCGTGGCGTCCGTTGTGGGGCCGAGCGTGGTGAACATCGCCGTGGAGGGGAGCGTGCAGTCGCCGTTCGGCACTGAGCAGTATGGCGGTGAAGGATCTGGCGTCATCTTCAGCCAGGACGGCTACATCATCACCAACAACCACGTGGTCAGCGATTCTTCGACCGGGGCCGACGTTCCCGTCGACAAGCTGACCGTCACCTTTGCCACCGGCGAGAAGTTGCCGGCACGCATCATCGGCCGCGACCCCCTGACCGATCTCGCGGTGATAAAGGTCGACAAGGCCGGACTACCGGTCGTGAAGTTCATCGACCGCTTCAGCCTCGTCAAGGTGGGCCAGTACGCCATCGCGATCGGCAGCCCGCTGGGCCTGAAGAACTCCGTGACGTTGGGCATCATCAGCGGTCTGAGCCGGGAGATCGATACAACGGGGACGGAGCAGTTCGCCCTCATCGACTTGATCCAGACCGACGCGGCCATCAGCCCGGGCAACTCCGGCGGCGCCCTCGTCGACGCTGAGGGACGCGTCATAGGGATCAACGTAGCCTATCTGCCGCCGGGCCAGACGGGCGCTCAGAACCTGGGCTTTGCGATCCCCTCCGACCTGGCCAAGGACGTGGCCAACGAGATCATCAAGACGGGCAAGGTGCGTCATGCCTATCTGGGCATCCAGAATCAGACAGTCACCGAGCAACTCCAACAGCAGTTCGGCCTGAGCCGCTCTTCCGGAGTGTTGGTGGGCGGCGCCGGGACGGGCACTCCCGCGGCGGCGGCGGGCCTCACGCAAGGTGACATCATCGTCAAGGTGGACAGCACCGACATCACCAACGACGCCGATCTCTACGCCATCTTGAGGGCCAAAAAGCCGGGCGACTCGGTCTCGATCACGCTCGACCGCGGGGGCAAGGAACAGACCGTGCGCGTAACCCTGGGAGAGCGCCCTCAGCAATAGCGAATGCGGAACCCCCGCTCTCCCGCGGACGGTTCCTCACGTATCTCGAGGTGAGTGACAACAGCGTGCTCGGGCCCGCGGCGCGTCCAGCCGAGGAGCGCGGCCACCGCGGACGGTGGACCTTCGAACACCGCCTCCACTCGGCCGTCTGGGACGTTGCGCACCCAGCCGGCGACACCGAGCCTCAGTGCCTCTTCGCGCGTCGTGTCGCGGAACCACACTCCCTGGACACGACCTTCCACCAGCACGCGCACCCGGCGGAGTCCGCCGGGTGCGCCATCGGTCGGCCCGGGATCCACCGTCAGTCCTCCTCGGGGTAGGCAGCTTGGCCCACCAGGCCGCCGTCGCCGACCACCAGGTGCACGTTGCGATAGTCGAGGTCCGCCAAGACGCCGCGGGCCCGGTCGGCGAGGTCGGGGTGGCGCTCGATGGTCCACACCTCCGCCGCCAACTCGGCCAGGACGGCGGCCTGGTAGCCCGAACCGGTGCCCACCTCGAGAACACGCGACGTGGCGTCAAGGTCGAGCAGTTCGGTCATGCGGGCCACCATGTACGGCTGGGAGATGGTCTGGCCCAGGCCGATCGCAAGGGGCTCGTCTTCGTAGGCCGCCCAGCGGTCGTTACCTCTGAGAAAACGATGGCGGGGCACCGACTCCATGGCTGAGAGCACCCTCGGGTCGACGATACCCCGCCGACGGAGCTGATCTTCTACCATGCGGTGGCGCAGTTGGGCGTCGTCGCGGTCATCGGTCTCTGGAGGAGTCATCCCGCCTCGCCGGTCACTCGTTGAGGATCCGTAGCCCCTTGTACTTGCGCCGTCGGCGGCGTCGTACGCGATAGATCACGAAGAGCACGAAGAGCACCAGCAGGAGCCCGAGGAGGGGCACGATCACGATGAGGAAGGTGCCGAAGAACGCGGCTAGGTCTTCGAAAAGGCTGATGAAGGGGTTCGCCATGCCGCCGCTTACCGCCGTCGCCCCCGGTCGGATGATCCCTTTCGCCGCGTGTGTGGCCCCCGCCATCGCCCCGCCGCCGATCATGCCGGCCACGAGCACCGGCGTGTCCTGCTGAGCCAGGGAGGCGCCGAAGATGATGACGCCGGCCAGGATGCGCAGAGGGCCGGCCACGACATCCTGGAGTGAATCAACCATCGGCACCTTGTCGGCGGCGATCTCGAGGATCGCGAGGCCCACCAGGATGCCGATGACCCAGGGGTTCTCCAGGATAGCGAACGCCGTGCCGCCCAAGTCGAACGCACCGAACAGCTCGAATCGCGAGATGAGCCCCACGAGCGCCAGCGGCAGGAAAGCGCGCAGCCCCGAGAGACTGGAGAGTCCCGCTCCCATGGCGGTCAGAGCGGCTACGC
>CAZDGO010000188.1:0-5127 GCA_964504825.1 uncultured Gaiellales bacterium | reverse complement strand
GCCGCGCTGCGTGGCCTCAGTCGCGACGCCACGCCGGGCGAGGGCCGCGTCGCACGTGCCTGGGGTCCCCTCGGGCCGGAGGAGGGGCTCGGCGTGCCCGCTGAATAGGAATGCCTTTTGGGGCACGAAGCCGATCTTGCGCCATAGGTCGTCCTGGGTCATCTCGCGGATGTCGACCCCGTCGATCTCTACGCTGCCGGCGGTGACGTCGTAGAAGCGGGGGATAAGATTGACCACGGTTGACTTGCCGCTGCCCGTGCTCCCGACTATCGCCGTTGTCTCCCCGGGGGCGATCGAGAACGAGACGTTCCTCAGCACGACATCCTCGGCTCCTGGATAGCGGAACTCCACCTCCTTGAACTCGAGGACCCCCCGCTTCCCGTCTACGCTGCTCAGCAGGCGCGGGGTCGGCGGGTCGGCGATGGACGGCAGGACGTCGAGTACCTCCTGGATGCGATCGGCTGAAGCGGCGGCCCGGGGGATCATGGCGAACATGACCGTCGCCATCACACCGAGAAGAGGATCTGCATGACATACGTGAGAAAGGCGATGAGGTTGCCGATGGGCATGCCGCCACTGGCGACGCGGTGTCCTCCGAACCACATGACCGCCACGGTGGACAGATTGAAGATCACAAAGAGCAACGGCATCATGAGGGCGAAGAGACGGGCGACCCGTAGTGACGTGTCGGTGAGGTCGAGGTTGGCCTCGTCGAAACGCCGCTCTTCGTGACTGCCGCGGACGAACGCCCTGATCACGCGGATACCGGTGAGCGTTTCGCGTGTCACCTGATTGATGACATCGATCTTGATCTGCATCGCCCGGAACAGCGGCAGCCCTTTCGCGACCATGACCCCGATGACGAGGCCGATGATCGGCAACATGACGACCAGCAGCGCTGAAAGGGGCACGTCTTGCCGCAGTGCCATGAAGATGCCGCCGATCATCATCATCGGCGCCATCACCATCAGGGTCAGCGCCAATGTCAGGACCGTCTGAACCTGCTGCACGTCGTTGGTGTTGCGCGTGATGAGGGAAGGCGTGCCGAACTGGTTGATCTCGGTCTGCGAGAAGCTCTCGACCTTCCGGAACAAGGCACCGCGCACGTCTCGGCCGAACGACATGGAGGTCTTCGAGCTCCAATACACCGAGGCGATGGAGGCGAGACCCATCAGGAACGCGACTGCGAGCATAAGTCCACCGATGCGGACGATATAGCCCGTGTCGCCTGTGCTTACGCCTTTGTCGATGATCTTCGCGTTCAGGTCGGGCAGGTAGAGGTTCGCGATCGCCTGGATCGCGACCAGCGCAACCACGAGCGGAGGCAGGTCGTGTGGTGGAATAATCTTGCGCATGTGTCGGCTGCTTTCGTGTCTCCGCACTCGCTCATGGCGCCTGTCGGCGAAGCGCGTCCTGAAACGAACTCCGGGCGGCCACCTCGTCATGAGGCTGCGCACCCGGCTGTCCTTCAGAACGAGCGCCGCGGCATTCTGTCCGGAAAGAATCAGGTTGTACACCCGGAGGGACCCACCCAATGCCCGGCGCTGTAGAGGCCCCGGATGAACGGAACCCGTTGCTTCTACTGGTGCCGGCTCTTGTAACTCCAGCCGACCGCCGCACCCTGATCATTGAGTGTGTACCTGTGCATGGTCACCGGCGTGGCAACGTCGAGGTGAAGGATATGCGGGCCGAGCCCAGGGATGTAGCTCTCGGCTCTCTGGATCAGAGCCTCGGCGAATCGCTGCTTCAGCTCCTTGTACTCCCCGCCTCTCGTTCCCTCAGGGCCTGTCTTCCACGTGTCCTCATAGGCAAAGGACGCAGGAGCCACGATCTGGTTACCGTATGTCCCTTCTTTCTTGCCCTTCGTGTAGTACTCCGGGAACTGCATCGAGAAGAAGGAGTTCTCTGGGTCATTCTGTGCCAGACCTATGGCCATATCGTCCGTTGTAGTGATGAACGTGTCCGTATGGTCGAACCCGTTACAGGTACGACACGTTCCTGGCCTGGTTGAAGAGCCACGCCCGTGCGACGGCCGTGAAGGGGAGCGTCAGCGTCGGTCGCGGTTCCGACCGAACGTGCGGACACGGATGAGGAACATGCTGAGAAACCCGACGATGACCATTATTTCCCCGAGAGTACCCAGCCAACCGCCCAGCCGAGCTACCAACAGCATCGCGCCGCCGATCACGAGGGCCGCGGAACCGATGGCACCGGCGAGCCGCTCGAGATTGTCGCTGACGCGAACTCCCAGGGCCTCCAAAGCCGGAGCCTGCACCATGCCATGGCCTTCGGCGAGACGTCGGAGGACGAGGCGCATGTCGCCGGGCGCCTCACTTACCAAGCGCTCCACGTCGAGCGCAAACTTCATTGTCTGTTCCTTTATCCGCGCCGGTGAGAAGTGCTGCGCGGTCAGGCGTGCGATCTCTTCGCGGAACGATTCCACGTAGTTATGGTTGGGGGCGAGTTGGCGGCTCATCGATTCCAGGATGACGAAAGCACGCGTCAGTAGGATGATCTCGGGAGGATTGATTACCCGGTTCCGGGTTCCGGCGCGCAGCAGCGAATCGAACGCGCCTCCGATTGAAACATCCCCCAGGTCGGCTCTGTTTATTTCATAGAGGGCTGCCTTTATGTCCGCCAGCAGCCCCGCATGGTTGACGTCTTCGCTTGCCGGTGTCAGTTCGAGATAGGCCTCGGTGGCGGCCCGCCCATCACCTTTGACGACCGCCGCGAGCAGGAGTACCAACGATTCGCGCATCGGCTCGTCAAGCCTGCCCGTATTTCCGAAATCGAGAAGGCTCAGCCGTCCGTCGGGTAGCACGAACACATTGCCGGGATGCGGGTCGGCGTGAAAGATCCCTTCTTCGAAGATCGTTTGCAGCATCAGCACAACTAAGGTGTTGATCGACCGCGGCATCGCTTCCGGGTGGAGGATGGCGTACAGATCCACCCGTTCGCCGGCCGAAAACTCCAAGGTGAGCACAGTTCCAGTCGAATACTCCCCCACGACACCCGGGATCCAGAGGTCGGGGACATCTGCCAGCGCGGCGCGAAAGAGCACTATGGAACGCGCTTCGCGACCAAAATCTAGTTCCCGGCTCAGACTCTTGGCAAATTCACGTACCGCAAGAGGGAGGTCGAATGGGCGTAGACTGGGAAGGAGTCTCTCTCCCAGCGTCACCAGGTACATCAGGGCTGCGATATCCGTGGAGATCATTGCTTGAAGGTCGGGCCGCTGCACTTTCACGGCCACGTGACGCCCGTCCAGCGTTGTCGCCTCGTGCACCTGGGCGATGGTGGCGGCGGCCAGCGGCGTTTCACTGAATGATGTGAACAACTCGATCAACGGGGCGCCCAGTGACTCTTCGACCATCGCGCGCACGTCGTAAAAACCCATCGCCGGCAACTGGTCGTGCAGCACCTTCAACTCATCGATGTAAACCGGCGGCAGCAGGTCGGTCCGCATCGCGAGTACTTGTCCGAATTTGTGAAAGGTCACGCCCAGTTCCTCGAAGGTCTCCCGTACCGCTTTTGGCGGCGGCAAGTATCTCTTACCGCGCACGGCGCGCAGGACCTTGTGTCGGGCGAGCACGCGCAGGATTTGCAGTAGGCGCGGCGCCACTCGCCACAAGGAGCTCTTCTCCGGGTCGATCATTGCGGCCATGCGCTGCTCCCAATCTTGAGACGGCGGAACGTCTCATTCTCGAAGCGGATCAACTGAAACGTGACAGGTTCAAGGATAACGGCACGGAACACGTAGGCCGAACACGCAGAATGAGCAGACTCTATAGGCCGCCCCGCAACCCGTCAAGCCGCGCGCCTAGGAGCTCCCGAACGAGCAGGTATGGGCGGGGATGTCACAGATCCTCCGGCCGAAGCCCACTCTGCTTAGCGACGCGCGCGAGCATCCGCGGGCCGATCTCCTCACCATCGTGGAAGGCGAAGACCATATCCGGCCGGCCCGGCCGGGCTAGAACCTTGTGCGATCCGGTCTGCCGTTTGATCACCCAGCCGATGCGAATAAGCGCGGCCAGCACGAGCCGCGCCCGCGTGCTGGGCCACTGGCTCACGCCGCGTTGAAAGAGATGCTGAGAAAGTCCCGACCGCCCTCGTCGTGTTCCAGGCGGTCGGCGACTACTCGCAGAGCCAGAGCCTGAACGCGTGCGATTGCCTCATCCTCCGTGGCGCCGTAGGCCAACACCCCCGGCAGTTCCGTCACTTCGGCCAGCCAGCGGCCGTCGGTTTCACGTTCGATCTCGACTTTGAAGATGACGGCCATTACTTACCTCCACCAAGGGGATTTCTCTGATAGTACGCTCCGGCGCCCTTTCGGGGTAGCCCCGGCTCGCCCGGCCGTCACGCGGCAGCCCCCCGGCTGGTACAGGTACTTCTGGAAGCCCGCGAAGAACCCGCCCAATGTCCTCCGCTCGTCCCAGATCGGCCAGGGCGTCGGCGATGGAGACGCGGACGTAATGCGACAGCACGAAGTCGAGGAAGACCTGCTGCTTGCTGTTGAAATGAGTGCTGATGATGACCTTGGCATGTGCGGCTCGTTCTTCGCGGGTGACCGGCGGGAGGGCGTAGGCCACGTGGGCCAACACGTCGAACAGGTCGCTCTTCTCCGCGTCGATGACCTTCTGCATCTCCGCCGGTTGCTCGCCGCCAAAGCCTTTCTCGGCGAGACCCTGCAGGAGCTTCTTCCGGGTCGCCGGTGCGCTCCAGAGGGCGCGCAGTTCGACCTCGTCTTTGAAGAACTCGGGCAGCCTGCCGAAGAGCATCTCCATGAACTGTTGCGCGGACATGGGCGTGCCTTCGGGATGCCAGAAGGTTGTGCACATCATATGCTGGATGGTGCGCGCCTTGCCGTCGGCCAGTTTGACTTTGATCTTCGCCGGCCGTTCCGGCTTCGGCTCCTCGGGCTCTGTGGGGGTCTCCGGCTCCGCTGGTTCCTCTAGTACGCCAGGCGCAGGCTCCGGTTCGGCCGGTTCTCCGTCCCATTCCGGGTCGTTGAAGTGGTGATGCGCCTACACGAAGTCGTAGATCGTGAAGTAGTCCTTGCCGTCGTAGAGCCGCGTGACGCGCTGGTCGCTCATGCGACCTCTTCCTGGCTGAGCTGCGAGAACACGA
>CAZDGO010000187.1:0-5132 GCA_964504825.1 uncultured Gaiellales bacterium | reverse complement strand
CAACCTGAGGAAGACGACGGTGGGGGACGCCAAGCGCCTGCTGGAGAAGAGCCTCGAGGGATGGGAGCTATAGCCGCGCCGGCCGGTCGTTCTGGCCGACGGGTTCTGGGGGTCGCGTTCAGCGGCGTGCGCGCGATGAGACAAGGGACAAGGGGGAGAAGGGGATGCCTTCCGAAAAGCGGGCCAATCTGCTGCGTATCGACCTCTCTACGGGAGCGAGCGTCCTCGAGGAGATCCCCGCCGAGGTCATCAGGCGCTATCTCGGCGGGAGGGGTCTCGGCTCGTACCTTCTCTACCGGAGGCTGCCGGCCGGGGTGGATCCCCTGGGGCCGGACAACCATCTCTTCTTCACCGCCGGTCCCCTGAGCGGCACCCACTTCTACTACTCGTCCAAGGCGAACCTGACCACGAAGTCGCCGCTGACGGGCATCTACCTTTACTCCATCTGCAGCGGGCGCCTGGCCCAGGAGATGCGCAACGCCGGCCTTTGGGCGATTGATATCACGGGGGCCGCCGCTCACCCGGTTTACCTGGTGATACGGGACGGTGAGGTCGAACTCAGAGATGCCGCCGCCCTCTGGGGGCTTGAACCCGCCGCCGCGCAGGCGCGCATGCTCGGCGACACGGTCCCAACCCAGGCAGCGGTCGTGGGCATCGGACCGGCCGGCGAGCAACTCGTGCCCTCGGCCTCCGTCTTCAGCGGTGTCGACCAGTATCGCTGCTTCGGCAGGGGGGGCGCCGGCAGCGTGATGGGGGCGAAGCGCCTGAAGGGAATGGTGGTCACCGGCAGCGGCAAGGTGGAGGTGACCGACCGGCAGAGCTTCCAGGCGGCTCGGAGGGTAGTTCTCACCCAGCTGGACACGGTTGCCAAAGGCTGGGCCACCGCGTGGCGACGCTACGAGACCACGGCCGACCTGGAAACGACCAACGAGCTGGGCATGATCCCCACCCGCAACTGGCAGCAAGGGCAATTCGAGGGCTGGCGTGGCCTCGACAAGTCCACCTCTCCGCTGGGCTGGCCCACGAAAGTGCGTCCATGCGGGCCGTACTGCCCCACTCCGGGAACCCGCGATGTCGAGGTGCGAGAGGGTCCCTACAAGGGGACCCGCAGCGATGTCGAGTGGGAAGCGGTGTACGCTCTTGGCACCCAATGTGGGGTGGACAAGCTGGACGCCGTGCTGGCCGCGAGCCAGCTCTGCGACGAGTACGGCATTGACAGCATGACGACGGGGGTCACCATAGGGTTCGCCATGGAGTGCTTCGAGCGAGGGCTAATCGGGCTCGACGACACCGACGGCATTGAGCTGCGCTTCGGTGACGACCGGGCGATGATGGCGGCGGTCCGCCGGCTGGTCGAGGGGGAGGGGTTCGGAAAAATGCTGGCGAAAGGTACCCGGCGTCTCTCCCAAGAGATCCCCGGGTCGGACGGTTTCGCGATGCAGGCGAAAGGGCTGGAGTTCGGGGGGTATGAGTGTCGCGGCCTCAACGGCCAGGCCCTACAGTTCGCGGTCAGCGCTCGCGGTGGCTGCCACCACGCGTACGGCCTGCCTGCCCGGGACGAAACCGCGGACGGAACCAGGCTTCAGGTCGAGGGCAAGGGACAACAGGTGAAGGACGCCGCAGCCGGCCGCATCCTCTGCGACTCCCTGATCTTGTGCACCTTTCCGGCGCACGCCGTCTACACGCGGGAGCTGATGGCACAAGCCCTCTCCGGCGTCTTCGATCAGCCGTGGTCGGTCGCGGAGCTGGAGGAGGTGGCCGAGCGGGTCATGTGTCAGGAGCGGCTGTTTAACCAACGTGAGGGGCTGACGCGGGAGGACGATGCGCTGCCTGCCCGTCTACTCGAAGAACCCAAGCCGGACGGGCCCACTAAGGGTGCCGTCGTGCCCCTCGAGGCGCTGAAGGATGACTTCTACCGGGCCATGGGCTACGACGTGGCGACGGGCAACCCGACGGACGATCTTCTGCAGCGGCTGGGCGTCGAGCGTTGAGCGGGCAGCACCCTGACCTAGATGATTGATTCCACGAGAAAAGCCACTTCTGGGAAGGAAGAAAGGGCAGAGAGGCCGAAATCGGCGGTATCAAGTAGACCATCGACCCGGAGGCCACGATGGACGCCGATCTCGACACTCTCTGCGGTGAGTGTGGCCGAGCCGCGTGGATTCCTCCCCAGAGCGAAGAGGATGCGCGAAGCCTGATCCACTGCCGGCACGTGCTCGACGTAACTCGGCTTGGGATCCGGTAGCTCAGCGATGTGTTCTCGAGGACTGATAGCGACTCCCTGGATGGTGACCCCTTACGCGGCTTCGTTCGGCCTGCTAAACCGCGTTTAGCATACTGCAAACCATTGTGGCGAATGCCGACGGGTTTTGTCAAGGCCCACGACGAAGTCGCACTCGCCGAAGTTGCCGCCTCCAAAGCGCCGGCTCGGGATCAGACGAGCTGCGCGCCTCCGTCGATCATATACACGCCTCCAGTGCAGAACCTGGCCTCATCCGAGGCGAGATAGAGCATGAACCCGGCGATCTCCTCCGGCTGGGCGTACCGTTTCAACAAGATCCCCTCCTTCAAGAAGGCGCCCGCCTGGGCGGGATCCTCGGCATTGATACCCAACTCGAGCTCGCACGTGATCGGCGTGTCGGTGGGCCCGGGATTGACCGTGTTCACGCGTATGCCCGCCGACGCGTACTCGATGGCGGCGACGCGCATCAGGCCGACCACCGCATGCTTGCTGGCGTGGTAGCCCACCGTGGCAGGATGGCCGGTGACCCCAGCGATGGACGAGGTCAGGACAATGCTTCCCCCACCGCGCGCCTTCATGTGCGCAGCCGCCTGCTTCAAGGTCACGAACGCGCCCTTCAGATTGACGTCCAGGACCCTCTCGAACTCCTCGACCGGGTAGAAGTCGATGGGCGCACACATCCCCAGGATGCCGGCGTTCGCCAGGGCCACGTCGATGCCGCCGAACCGGTCCACGGCCGCCTGCATCGCCCGCTCCATCTGGTCAGTGCGGGTGACGTCCGCGGCGAACGTGCTGACGGCAGGGCCGTCCCCGCTCAGCGCCTCCTCGAGCGCTCCGGCGTCGAGGTCGATGGCCAGCACCTTGGCCCCCTCCTGGACGAACCGTTTCGTCGCCGCCAGGCCGATGCCAGAGGCGGCCCCCGTGATCACGGCCACTTTTCCGTCGAGTCTGCCCATCACTCCTCCTTCGTTCTCAGTAGACGCATGACCGCATGCACATTCTCCGGTGGAACAGAGCGAGGGATGTCGCAGCACGCGAAGTAGGACGGTAACGTTCCGCTCCCCCGCCAAGCTGCGACGATCTGCTCCAGCTCATCCACCTCGCCGCTCATCAGTGCCGGGGGCAAAACAGCTCCGAGACTCTGTCCTCGTTTGGCCGCCAGGACCGTCCCTTCGTCCAGAGGCGCTCCACCCTCGAGGATCAGGCCACCGGCGCCCAGGCCCACAAGTCCCTCCACGCGGGAGCTGTCGGAGATCTCTGTCTGCAACAGGATGCGGGCATCGAAGAAGTCGGCGACGTTCCACAACGTACGCAGAGTGGAGGCGACCCGCGGGAACCGTGCCTGGTCGAGT
Source organism: uncultured Gaiellales bacterium (assembly GCA_964504825.1). GTDB lineage: Bacteria > Actinomycetota > Thermoleophilia > RBG-16-64-13 > RBG-16-64-13 > JAJZQZ01. The sequence continues at coordinate 1,538 of CAZDGO010000187.1, read as the reverse complement.
CTGCCCAGGAGAGGGTCGAACATCACCAGCAGGTGGATGCCCATTTGTAGATACTGTTTGGCAACGTGCACCGTGACCTGAGCGGCAAGGTCGAGGGCCCGCAAGGCGCTCTCGGACTCCTCCTGCAGCTCAGCCAAGAACGAGGGCCCGCGCAGGTGGCCCGCCAGGGTCACCGGTCCGGTCACCGCCGCCAGTAGAGCGACATCCTTGCCGATGACCGCCTCCAGACGGCGGGCGGCCTCCAGGGCCACGGCGAGCCGCCCACTGGTCTCGATGCCCCCCACCGCGACGTCCGGAGGCGCATCGCCCTCTAACGGGTGGGAGGTCACCACCGGCAGATCGTCGCGCCACTCCACCCGGCACCCGCAGGCTTCGGCCTCGATCGTCGGGTCGGCCAGGATGATCAAGCCGTCGCAGCCGAAGAGTCGCTGGGCGCTCTGCAGAGCATTGGCCAGCAGGGTGGCGTCGGTCGCCACCTGCTGATAGCTCATCTGCTGCAGTCGGGCGGCGTACGGCCCGAAGTGCATGACTATCGGTGGCCTATCGGTCGGCCTGCAGTCGAGGCACCGCCGCACGAGATCGCGGGACGAGATCGGCATGATGACTCCCCCTGGACCAGACCCTAGGGGTTGGGCCAGTCGCCGTACCGCTTCAGTATCTCGTCGGCCGGCCGCTTCTTCAGCCACTCCTTCTCGAACTCGTCGTACGGTTTGCCGCGCTGCTTTCTCTTTGCGCGTTCGTCGTCGCGGGCTTTGGCAGTCGCTTCATGATCGGAACGAAGGGTGCCCGGATCGTAGATGACGTGATAGACATTCTGCGCGACCCAATGACTGGTGATCCGTGACCGAAGGTCGTCCATGACCAGCTGAGGATCTCGCTCGAGGACGTCGCCATAGCTACTGCCCCCCAGCGACGGCATCAGGATGATGTCGTCGCCGGGAACCGCCCGGAACGGCCGGATCATACTCTCGATCTGGTAGTCGCCCGTCACGGCACGGTTATCGAGCATCTCGTATACATCGTAGGGGATCTGGTCGCTCGACTCAGCCATGAGAGCGGCGAGGTCGCTGCCAATGATCGACACCGCGGGCGCGGACATAGCCGCGTAGCCGCCGAAGAGACCCTTTTCCGGCGGGAACTTGTTGCCGCCCTGCGAAGAGCCGCACACGAGGAAAGGCACGTTGTGGGGCACATATCCGATCATGACGCCACTGCCGCCACGGTGCTTGCCCATCCCGTGGTTGTCCGCCATGAAACGGTTGCGGAAGAGGTAGAACCAGGGTAGCTGCAGCTCCGTGAACTCCGCATCCTGTAGCACGCCGGTGGGGCAGAAGGAGAACCCGGCCGCGTTCTCGCCGTCCCGGTCCTGGCGGGCGCCGGCGCCCTGGGTGTTCAGGGCGTCCGCGGCCAGACCGGCGACCGGCAGCCCATACTGGTTCAGACCGCCATACAAGAACGGGGGTGAGGGCGTGCCCCAACTGGCAACAGCTTTGTCGCGCCAGTCGCTGTCGAAGAGCATCTTGGCGAAAGCCGACGGG
>CAZDGO010000186.1:0-5133 GCA_964504825.1 uncultured Gaiellales bacterium | reverse complement strand
ACCCTTGGGCTTGCCCGTCGAACCCGAGGTGTACAGGATGAAGAGCGGGTCTTCGGCGTCCATCTCCTCGCAAGGGCAGTCGGTGGTGATGTCGGCGGCGGCTATCTCTTCGTGGTACCAGGAGTCGCGTCCATCGACCCAGCCGATGCCCTCGAGACCCGTATGGCGCACCACGATGCAGTGCTCGACGCTGGAACACGCAGCCATGGCCTCGTTGGCCGCCGCCTTCAGGGGCACGTTCTTGGAACCGCGCAGCCCTCCGTCGGCGGTGATCATCATCGTGGAGCCGCAATCGAGAATGCGATCTCGCGTCGCGTCCGCCGAGAACCCCCCGAACACCACACTGTGGATGGCTCCGATACGGGCGCACGCGAGCATCGCGACAGGAAGCTCGGGAATCATGGGTAGGTAGATCGTCACGCGATCGCCCTTCTTGACACCCTTCTTCTTAAGGACGTTCGCGAATCTGGTCACCTGCTCCCAGAGCTGACGGTAGGTCAGCACGTGGGATACGTCGGGAGAGTCGCCTTCCCAGTAGTAGGCCACCTTGTCGGCGTCCGGTCCGTCGAGATGACGGTCCAAGCAGTTGTAGGAGACGTTGAGCTTCCCGCCCTCGAACCAACGGATCTTCGCGTGAGCGAAATCGTGGTTCTGAACCCGATCCCACTTCTTGAACCAGGTTATGCGCTCTGCCACTTCAGCCCAGAAGGCGTCGGGATCGTCCAAAGAGCGCTTGTACATCTCCTCGTACATCTGCATGCTGTTGACGTACGCCCGCGCCTGGAACTCAGTCGGCACTTCGAACACTTTGCCTTCGAGCACATTCTCGCTCGCCACCTTCTACCTCCGGGATCCGATGAGTCGATAAGCCCCTGGCTTCAGCCGGCCGACTGCGAGTGTCGACGGGTGCCCGCGAACGACACAGGGGCACCTTACCCCATGAAGCTAAGGATAACAATGAATCGGCGGGCTGCCGGAACCAACGGGTCCAGACGTGGATCATTCGTCGTCCACCGGGCCGCGCGAGCGCTTGACCGCGCCCCGAAGTTGCTTGTCCCTGCGGCGCCGGAAGCGGGCGCCGATGGTCGGGCGGCTGGGGACGCGAGGGGGTTGTTCCTCCAGTGCGCGGGAGAGCAGGTCACCCATGCGGGCAAGTGCGTCCGCCCGGTTCCTCAGTTGCGAGCGGTGACCCTGGGCTACGACACGCACGATGCCCGCGCGACTCAGCCGGCCGCCGAGGCGTTCGAGGAGCCGCGCGCGGACCAGCTCTGGCAGCGACGGCGACGTCACCACGTCGAATCGTACTTCTACGCGGGTGTCGGACGTGTTGACGTGTTGCCCGCCGGGGCCGCTTGACCGTGACGCACGTATCTCGAACTCGTCAAGGGGGATGCTCAGACCGCGGCCGATCGCGAGACGGGCGCCGTGCTCGGAGGGGCCTTCGGTGTCGTCGTGCGGGCTCATGTCAGCGGTCGGCCGGGCGGTTGACCAGGTAGATGCCGCTTGCCACCAACGCAAGGCCCAACAAGAGCAGAAACGGGAGCCGGTCGCCCAAGAAGAGACCGCCGAACACCACGCCGAAGAGGGGGGCGAAGAACGTGAACGAGTGGATGACCGAGGCCTGGTTCCGCTGCAACAGCCAGAACCAGGCGATGTAGCTGATGGTGGCCACGACCACCGTTTGGTAGAGCAGAGCAAGGACGGAGTCGAGCCGCCAAGCGGTAGGGGTCTGCTGGCCCGCGACCGCAGCCGCGATGAGTAGCATGGGGGCGGAGAACGCGACCTGGTAGAAGAGAGTCTGGAGCGGGCCGATCCCGAACGGCTGGATGAAGCGCTTGACGTAGAGAGTCGTTCCGGCCCATGAGATCGCCGCGAGCACCTCGAGCGCATCGCCGCGCAGGTGATCGGGCCCCAGTCCGACTCCGGGGGCGCGGAACACCGCGAGCACGCCCACGAACGAGAGGGCAAGCCCGAACATCTTGGCCGGCGAGAGGCGGTCTCCGCGGAGAACGAAATGGGCGCCCAACGCCACCCAGAAGGGGCTGGTATACACCAGCAGGATAGCTCGGGACGCCGAGGTGTAACTGGTGCCCGCATAGAGGAATAGGAACTCGAGGGAGAAGAGGAAGCCGGTGACGGCTCCGTGGAACAGCAGTCGGCGCGATCCGCGGAGCGGCTGACCGCGGAGGGCTATCCATGTTCCTACCAGAACGGTGGCCCCCATGGAGCGCAAGCCGGCCGCGAGAAGCGGAGGGAAACCGTGGTTGCCGACCTTGATGGCGACGAAGTTGGCTCCCCACAGGGCGCAGAGGAACACCATGATCACGGCCGCGGAAGTCGTGATGCCGGCAGTAGTGACGCCCGCATCGACGGCGACTACCGTGGGGCGTGGGCGCGTGCGTGCGTGTGCGTCGTCGTCCATGTCCGCGTGAGTCTAGCAGACGACCTTCGGCCGACGCTCCGCCGATGCGCACGGGGAACTGACCCTGTATCATCCACGATCCTGCTCGACGATGGTTGCGGCTGGTCACGGCGGAAGGGCGGAGGCGGTATGCAGCTTCAAGTGTGTGGCGCGGCACGGGAGGTCACGGGTTCGTGCTACCTCGTGGAGACCGGCTCGGCCGTATTCTTGGTCGATTGCGGCATGCATCAAGGGGGGGCGAAGGAAGACGTGCAGAACCGAGCGCGCTTCCCTTTCGATCCGGCTGAGATCGACTTCGTGTTGCTCACCCACGCTCACATCGACCATTCCGGTCTACTTCCCCGACTTGTCAAGCTGGGGTTCGGAGGGTCCATCTACGCGACTCCGGCTACGGTGGACTTGGCGGAGATCATGTTGCTCGACTCGGCCCACATCCAGGAGTCGGAGGCCGAGTGGCGCACTCGTCGAGCGCGCCGCGCCGGCCGCCGCGCCGAGGAGGCTCTCTACACTCAGCAGGACGCCGAGGAGGTGGCGCGGCGGTTCCGCTCGGTCGAGTACGAGCAGTCCCTAGAGCCGGCGCGCGGGGTGCGAGTGCGTTTTCGCGACGCGGGTCATATCCTGGGCTCCGCGTTCCTGGAGGTCTGGCTGGCCGATCCTTCGGGAGAGGTGCGGCTGGTCTTCAGCGGCGATGTCGGCCAACCGGATCAGCCGATCATCCGCGACCCCGAGACGGCCGTCGCGGCCGACTACCTGGTCATGGAATCCACCTATGGCGACCGCCGGCACGATGGCGTCGGGAACCCGGTGGCGCAGCTCTCCGCGATCATCAAGCAGGCCCATGACAGCGGGGGCAACGTGATCATCCCTGCGTTTGCGGTCGGCCGGACCCAGGAAGTGGTGTACTACCTGGAGCGCATCTGCGCGGAGGGCCGCTACGACATGCCCATCTATGTCGATAGCCCGCTCGCCACCCGAGCCACCGAGGTCTTCCGCCGCCATGGGGAGGTGTACGACCCCGAGACCCAGGCCCGGGTCAAGGCCGAGGGCGATGTCTTCAACTTCCCCGGCCTGCGCTACACAGCGAGCGTGCAGGAGTCGCGGAGTCTGAACGACACGCGGGGAATCATCGTCATCTCCTCGAGCGGCATGGCCGAGGCCGGGCGCATCAAACACCACCTGAAGCACAACCTGTGGAGGCCTGAAGCCCACGTGGTGCTGGTCGGATATCAGGCACAAGGAACTCTTGGTCGGCGGCTGCTGGAGGGCGACAAGCGCGTGCGCATCTTCGGCGAGGAGATTGCAGTGAAGGCCCACATCCATGAGATCAGCGGCTTCTCGGCGCATGCCGATCACGAGCAATTGCTCGCCTGGGCGGCCCACTTCGTCGCACCACGCTTGACCCTGCTCACGCATGGTGAGCCTGCGCCGGCGCTCTCTCTCAAGAAAGCCTTGGAGGAGCGCTTCGGCTTCCGTGTGGAGGTGCCCGAGCCCTTGGAGACTTTTCCGCTGAGTCCCGCGCCGCTGAATCCTGACCCGAGGGCCGACGACAGGAGGAAGTCGCAGTGAGCATCGACCCGGTATGTGGCGCGAGCGTCAAGGATCGTGAGGCGGCCGCCACCGCATTCTACCGCGGGTGTATGTACGTCTTCTGTTCGAGCGGCCATCGCGACCAGTTCCTCGCCGATCCGGGGGCCTATGCCACAAAGCCGTGTGGCGCCCTTACACTGGGCGTCATGGGGGCGGCCTCGGGCAATCTGACGCCGGAGGTGCGGGCGGCCGCCTTCGAGCTGGGGGCCGCGGCGGCCGACATGGGACTCGTCGTGATCACGGGGGCGGCACCGGGACTACCCTGGGAGTCGGCCCGGGGGGCTCAATCGCGCGGCGGGCTCTCGGTGGGCATATCCCCGGCGCTCAGCCTCCATGAGCATGCGAGCTTCTATCACTCGCCCACGGACGTGTTCGACGTGATCATCTACACGGGGTCGGGTCTCATGGGCCGGGAGATCGTCAACATCCGCTCGAGCGACATGGTCGCGATCATCGGTGGGCAGTCGGGCACGCTGGGGGAGTTCGCGATCGCGTACGACGAAGGCAAGCTCATCGGCGTACTGGAGGGTAGCGGGGGCATCGCCGAGATCATACCCAGTCTTGTTCTGGCAATCGAAAAGAAGACCGGCGCTGCGATCGTCTACGATCCTGACCCCCGGATGCTCGTGCAGCGGCTGGTCGACGAGTACGTTCGGGCGCATTTCCAGCGCCCTTCGGTGTTCATGCGCAACAACCAGACGCAGGGCCCGGCGCCGGCAGGATAGGGCTGGTGGCTCGCGGGGGAGGAAGTCGGCCAACAAAAAAGCCCTCGGCCAACAAAAAAAGCCCCTCAGGGCTCTCCTTGACGGGCCTTTGATGGCCCAGTGAGCATGCGGGCCTTGTTAGGCTGCCGCCGGCTCCAACTGCGGGAGCACCGCTTCTACGCGGAACACCTCACCCACCCAGCTGCCACATCGGGGGCAGATCCAGGCCGAGATGGGTATCTCCCGGTCGCAGTGGTCACACGTTTGCGAATCACGCATACGCCGCCACCTCCTTCCTGATCCTGACTGACGGTCGCCCGTCGTGGACCGTAACGTAGTATACGCTACCGTGGGGAATTGTGCCGCTACGGCCCGCCAGACGCGCGGCTCCGGCCCCGATGAGGACGCATGCGGGGTCGC
>CAZDGO010000185.1:0-5167 GCA_964504825.1 uncultured Gaiellales bacterium | reverse complement strand
CCGGTGCACATGATCGAGAAGATCAACAAGATGGTCCGCACCGAACGCAAGTTGCTGCAGGAGACCGGCAAAGAACCCAGTGACGACGAACTCGCCGAGGAACTAGGCGTCGAGGCTCAGGAAGTGCGAGAGATGCGGAAGATCGCCCAGCGCACCACCTCGCTCGAGACACCCATCGGCGACGAAGAAGATGCCGAACTGGGTGACTTCATCGAGAACGCGAGTACGCCCGATCCCGCCGAAGCGGTGCAGAGCCTTCTGGCCAAGGAGAGCCTCGATCGGGTGCTGAAAGCCATGGATGAACGTGAGCGCAAAGTGGTCGAGCTGCGCTTCGGTCTCAAGGGCGAGCACCCCCGCACTCTGGCGGAGGTCAGCTCCCGCTTCAACGTGAGCCGCGAGCGGATCAGGCAGATCGAGGCGAAGGCGCTGGAGCAGATAAAGAACTCCGAGCATATCCAGGCGCTGCGCGAGACCGCTTGAAGAGAGTAGGGGCAACCCTACACAACAACAGTTGGCCTTGCGAGGGGCGCGGCGTCACAGGGGCCGCGCCCCTCTTTCCTTGACTCACTCCCCATAGCGCCGGGCCATCCGAATCTGACGGCCGATTAGGTCAGACGACCGGGGCGGATTCCTCACGAAGACCACGCGCCGCCCTGGCCACGTGATCCAGCACGATTTCGGCGATGGTCTCTTTGGGTGCGCGTTCCACCTTGGTCTCATCTTGCGGGGTGAGGATGTGGACTTCGTTGTAGTCCGAGTTGAAACCGATGTCGCTGCGGGAGATATCGTTGAACACGACCATGTCCAGGCGCTTGCGCACCAATTTCTCGCGGGCCCGCACCAGTCCCTCGATGCCGTACTCGGCAGCAAATCCGACCACGAACTGATCGGGTCTCTTCGTCAGAGCCACTTCGCATAGGATGTCGGTGGTAGGCGCCAGACTCACGCAGACCTCGGCCCGACTCTTGCCGATCTTGCCTCCCGCCGGCGTGACCACCTCGTAGTCGGCCACTGCGGCCGACATGATGAGGATGTCCGTCTCCGGTAGCAGTCGCATCACTTCCCGATACATGCCATCCGCGGTAGGCGTGTCGACCTCGCGCACACCTGGAGCAAGGGGCAGGTTGATGTTCGCTTTGACCAGGTCGACGGAGGCGCCACGGTCGAACGCAGCCCGCGCCAGTGCCACTCCCATCTTGCCCGAACTCCGGTTGCCTATGAACCGCACAGCGTCGATGGGCTCCCGAGTACCGCCGGCGGTGATGACCACATGGAGGCTTCGCAGATCGGTCTTGCGCTCCACCTGCAGCCGCAGCTTGACCTCAGCGACGATACTATCCGGGTCGGCCATACGACCCGAACCGTAGACCCCGCAGGCCAGCTCTCCCGCGCCCGGCTCGACTATGAACACCCCTTGCTCACGAAGAAGCGTAACGTTCCTCTGAGTAGCCGGATGACGCCACATGTTGGTATTCATAGACGGGGCCACGACCACAGTGCCGCCATAGGCCAGGTAGGTGGCGCCCAGCAGGTTGTCCGCTGCCCCACTCGCCATCTTCGCCATGGTGTTCGCCGTAGCCGGCGCGACCACCATGATGTCTGCGGCGTTCCCTTCCTCGATGTGGGTTATGGTGAAATCAGCGCGCAGCTGATCACCTACGTGAACCGCGTGGCCCGACAAAGTCTCGAAGGTAAGAGGGGCGACGAACCGCGTGGCCGCTTCGGTCATCATGACCCGCACGTCCATGCCTGCCTTCTGGAACCCCCGCAAAAGCTCGGCCGCCTTGTAGGCGGCGATGCCCCCCGTGACGCCGAGTAGAACTGTGGGCTGAGAACTCATCGTGTCTCAGTGGCCGCGAAGAGAGGTGCGCGGGCGCTCAGACCTCGGGACGCAGGCGATACGTGATCTCTCCTCGAGCAACCTCCTCCATGGAGATGGTCAGGTAGTTGCGTGAAGCTGTGGTTATCAGAGGGGGTGCGACATCCTCGAACACGCCACCCTCTCCGAGACTGCGATAGTAACTGTTGATCTGCCGAGCCCGCTTGGCGGTCACCATGACCGCTGTGTACCGGTTGGGGTGGTCCATATGCTCGTCACGACTCTCTTCGAGGCCCAAGATGATCTCGTCGACAGTGGGCTTGTTCATTCTGGAGGTTACCTCTCGGTGTCGGTGGCGCGAATCTCTTCGACAACGGCGCGCAGACCTTCGGCGGCCGCGCCTACATCGTCGTTTACTATAACATAGTCGAATTCTTGCTCTTCCCCAGCGGCGTTCTGGGCCAATGCGTCCATCTCGCCGCGGGCATGGTCCATGCGCCGACGGATGGCCTCCTCGGTCTCGGTGTCGCGCAGACGCAACCGCTCCTCCAGCTCTTTCAGGTCGGGCGGGGCGATGAACACGACTACCGCTTCGGGCACACGACGCATCACCTGCCGGGCGCCTTTGAGTTCGATCTCGAGGATGACGTCGCGTCCCTCCCGCACCATGGCCCATACCGCCCCCGCCGGAGTGCCATACAGGTTGCCCCCGTACTCAGCCCACTCGAGGAAGTCTCCTTGCTCCACCCGGCGAAGGAACTCCTCGCGGGCCACATAATAGTATTCGACGCCTTCACGCTCGCCGGCACGTCGCGCCCTTGTGGTGGCGGAAACCGAAAGAACAAGGTCGTCAAAGTGGGGCAAGATCCGGGAGATGAGCGTGCCTTTACCGGCACCGGATGGTCCGGAGATGACGATAAGCCTAGCTATGATCGCCGCCGGGGCGTTCTAGTCCCTGAGCTGTTCGACCAGTTCGCGCCGCTGACGCGGCGTCAGGCCGATCACAGTCTTGGACGCGCTCACCCGGCAGCGCTCGAGGATCTTTCCGGTCTTGACGCGACCATACTTCGGCACGGCCATGATGAGGTCGAAGACTTTCGCCGTATGCACGAAGTAAGGAGGCTCGGAGAGCACGTCGCAGATGCGGGCCCGCCCTTCTCTGAGCATCCCCTTCAACCGCGCCCGCTCGAGCCGGATGCTGTTCGCCCGCCGCAGGGCTTCCATCCGTTGCTGGCTGGTGCGTTCCGGGGTCTGCGCGCTTGGCCCTGCTGGATCGATCATAGGTCCGATTATACTCACGGTGTCTCCCGACGCAACAGGTTCTATGCTGCAGGTTCGGATACTATCGGTGGGCCTGTCCCACGACGTCGCTCAGACTCCACCCTCGCCCTCGCAGCTCGGCCGCCAACTCAGTAGCCAGCCGACCCGGTAGCCAGGGATCGCGGAAGCCCGCGGCACCCACGGCCACGACAGTAGCACCGCAGGCAAGAAAGTCGAGAACGTCGTGCACCGAAGCCACGCCTCCCATCCCGATCAGGGGCACGTCGACCTCCTGCGCGACCTCGTAGACAAAGCGCAAGGCCAGCGGCTTGATCGCCGGTCCCGACAGACCTCCTGTGACTCCACCCAGGAAGGGACGCAGTGTCACGCGGTCCAGTGCCAGTCCTTTGAAGGTGTTGACCAGCGCGAGCGCCCCGGCACCGGCCGAGACAGCGGCCCGCGCTACCGGAAGGATATCGCCTATGTTGGGCGTGAGTTTGACCACCAGAAGCCCCGGCCAGGCCGCGCGGGCGCCGGCGACGGCCGCGTAGGTCTCTGCCGGATCGGCGCCGATGGAGATGCACCCCGAGCGCACGTTCGGGCAGGAGACGTTGAGTTCTAAGCCGACGCGGGTGACCCAGCCGGGCAGCAGGACATCGAGAGCGCGGCGCAACCGGACGGCGAGCAGTCCGTACTCCTCGGCGCCAAAGCCCCCCACGTTCAGGATGAGGGCACACGGCAGGGCGAGAAGTCGGGGCAAGTCCTCTTCCACGAAGACCTCGATGCCCCGGTTAGGCAGGCCGATCGAGTTGAGCATGCCCCCCGCGGTCTCGAGTATCCGGGGCGGTTCGTTGCCACGGCGGGGCTGTAGCGTCACCGTCTTCGGCACGTAAGCGGCCACCGGCGGCTCAGTCACGATGGTGGGGTCCAGGCTCTCGGCGACTTCGAAGAGGTCGAGCGTGCCCGAGGCGTTGATCACGGGATGGGCAAGCCTCAGCGGACCCAGGTTCACCCTCAGATCAACAGGGAGTTCCTCAGGAGCCGTCACGCTGTGCTCCTCGGCGCGGCACAGGGATGCGTGCGCTCGCCGAACGCAACCTCGCCGGCGAATACCGGTCCTTCTCGACACACGCGGGCGAGCGAGCCGTCGGCCGTCGGTATCACGCACCCCTGGCACGACCCCACTCCGCAGGCCATCCCCGCCTCCAGACTGAACCAGGCGGCACAGGCCCGCCGTCTGCAAAGCTGCCATACCGCGTCGCACATGGCGTGGGCCCCGCAGGCCGCGACAACGTCGCCCGGGCGCAGCTCGTCGGCGAGCAAATGCGTCACCATCCCCGTGCGGCCGAGACTGCCGTCCTCGCAGATGACTTCCAGCCGCACGTCGCTCCCTCGGGCGCGAAGCACGGCGACCGGTGCGGTGAAGGTCTCAAGGCACTCAGCCTGGATCGCGTCCCGAAAGCCCAAGAGCACCACGGTGGGCGGAGGGATCTCCCCGCGGGTCGCAAGGGATTCGATCAGCAGCGGGAACGCCGCCACCCCCGCTCCACCGGCAACGATCACGAGTCGACCTCCACTCGCGGGCACGATGCCGTCGACCGGGAACCCCCGGCCGAGGGGCCCCAACACCCACACGACTTCTCCCCCCCCGACCTGCGCCAGTTCTTCGGTGCCCGCGCCGACCGGCGATATGAGGAACGAGACTTCGCCAGGCGTCTGACCGTGCAGGCTGAAGGCGCGAGGCAGGAAGACGGCCGACGGCTCTCGCTGCAACAAGGCGAACTGCCCCGCGTGACCGGGCCGCCAACCCGGCACGCGGACACGGACCACGTACATGCTGCCCCGCCGCTCGCACGCGACTACGCGCCCCGCATAACGACCGCGTGCGCTCACGAGTTCTGGTGCAGCTCCTGAAGACAGATCACCGCGGGTTCGCCATCACGGACGACCTCGATGGCCTGTACGGCAGCGTGTGCCGCCGCGATAGTGGTCATCGTGGGCACGCCCCGGCGAAGGGCGACGCGCCTGATCTCGTAGCCGTCGGCCCGGGCGCCCCGACCCCGCGGTGTGTTGATGACCAAATCGACA
>CAZDGO010000184.1:0-5201 GCA_964504825.1 uncultured Gaiellales bacterium | reverse complement strand
CTCGCCGATCCCGACAGCAATCGTTTCGGCCAGATCTTCGTCATCGACTCGCTGCGCGCGGATGAGCAGGAGCCGCCCTTCAAGTTCCGCAATGTGCGTGGCGTCGTTCGAAAGCTGCGCGACTCGCTCTTCGTGAACGCTCCCCATTTCGACCTGCCCGCCTCCACCGGGAGCGCGCAGGGAAAGATCTGGTGGGGAGGCGGCCTTCCGGTCCGCCTGGATATTCAGATCAAGGGCGATTCGGTGGCGCTCAACGACGTCGCTTGGGTCTACGAGACGCTGCCCCGAACCGGCAGCGGCCGCACCAACCCTGACCGCCGCAGACGGCATTCAGGCCGCTCTCGTCAGCCAGGACGATCCGGCGGGCGGCGTCCAGCAGCGTGGAGTGGCCCTCCACCTGGACGCGTCGGCCGACGGGCTCGAAGTCGATCTGTGGGGTCATCCGGTCCTACCCATCCACGCGCTGTACCGCGGCGATGTTGCCTGCCGGGAGCGAGTCTCGCTCGGCAGGCAGACGGCGGCCACCCGCAAGCGAACGAGACGGGAACGCTACGGGTTCAGCTTGCCAGCCTGCCATCCTGGAACGCCTTGATGTACCTCATGCAGAAGCGGTCCTTGTTCATCAACGCCTCGGTGGCGTAGATCAGCGCGCCCATGGTGCTGTCCAGCGGGTCCATGATGACGGCGTCCAGACCGTAGGCGATGCTGAGGACCACAAAGGCCCGGTTGACGTGCCGTCGCTCGGGCAGTCCGTAGGAGACGTTGCTCAGGCCGGACACGAAGTGCATGCCCGGAAAGCAGCTCCCCAGCTCTCGCATGAGCTCGAGACTCTCTGCGATCGACTCAGGGTTCGTCGCCAGCGAGCGCACCAGGGGATCGAAGTAGATGTCCTCGCGAGGCACGAGGTCGTCGGTTAAGCGCTCCATGAGGGCGACGCCCACCTCCAAGGCCTGGACACCGTTTTTGGGGATGCCGCGGTCATCCATACCGAGCACCACCACCTGGGCCTGGTACTGCTTGACCAGAGGGATGACGGCCTCGTACCGAGCGGTCTCTCCGCTGATGGAGTTGATCATGGGCCTGTCTCGATGAGCGGCAAGAGCAGCCACCAGAGCGGCGGGGTTCGGGCTGTCGACACACAGAGGCACGTCGGTGGCGGCCTGGACGGTCTGGACCAGCCAAGTAAGGGCCTCAGGCTCCTCCTCCGCAGGCAGGGAGCCGCAGTTCACGTCCAGGAGGTGCGCACCGGCTTCTACCTGGATACGGGCTTCGCTCTGGACGGCCTCTGAGTCCCGAGCCATGACCGCCTCGTGCATGCTCTTCCTGGTCGTGTTGATCTTCTCTCCGATTATGAGCAAAGGAAGGCCTTTCCTCTGAGGGAGGAGGCGCACCGCGCCCCCTCCCTCCGCCATGCGTTCGTCGCTAGGCGTAGATCTTCTTGTAGATGTTCACGCCGTCCACAGCGTCCTTCGCGTAGAAGTCGGCGCCGGAGTAGGCCCGCACCTGTTCGTTCACGGGAGTGCCGCCGATTACGATCTTCACCTTGTCCCGCAGCCCGGCCTCGGCGATCGCGTCCACCACGTTCTTCATCTCCGGATAGGTGGAGTTGAGGAGCGCGCTTATGCCCACGGCCTTGGCGTTGGAATCGCGCAGGGCTTCGACGAACTTCTCGGCCGGGACGTCCACACCGAGATCGACGATGTCGAAGCCGGTGCCCCGCAGGAGCGTGATGACGATGTCCTTGCCGATGTCGTGGATATCGCCCTTCACCGTGCCGATGACTATGGTGCCCCCGGAGGCGACCGCATCCTCGCTCTCGGCGAGCAACGGCTCCAGCTTGGCCATGATTGCCTTTAGGATCTGGGACGAGAAGATGAGCTGACTGATGAAGTAGGTGCCATCCGAGAACAGCTCGCCCACGGCCACCATGCCTTCGTTGGCGGCGGCGACGATCTCCATGGGGGGCACGCCCGCCTGGATCTTCTCGTCCACGAGCGCATGCACACGGACCTCGTCCAGGTCGCGCAGGGCGTCGACCAGTTCAGTCATGTTGGTGTCGGTCACTGTCTTCTCCTGTTTGTGTTTAAAGGACCCACTGCCAGAGCCACGTGTACGCCGAGGCTTCCACCGACTCCCAGGGACGCCGGATCAGTTCTTCCTCCCCCATGATCTGGCCGATCTCGCTCTTGCGCTGCTCCCAAGGCGTGAAAACCTTCGGGAAGCGGAAGGCTTCGACATTCGCCGGGCTGGGGTCGACCTTCTTCGGGGTCGGCTTGAGGTTCTTGTCGTACACGCCGTGATCCATGACTGCGTCGATGAGCGCACGGAAGTTCTCGGGCTTGGTGGTATGGGGGATGTTGCAGCCGCCACTCACGATCCAGCCGCCGCCCTGGCCTACCGTCTCGCACAGCTCCTTCACGTGCTGGTAGACCTCGTCGGGCGTGCCCAGGATCAGGGCCGAGTCCTGGACTCCACCGGCGATGCACTGGTAGCCGCCCAGATCCGCCTTGGCCTTGTGGATGTCCGCCTGAGTGTCGATGTCGCAGAGCACGCTCCCCTTGGGCAGCTCCCGCAGGTGGTGCCAATGATGGCTCCAGTCACCTTCCAGGTACGCCCGCACCTTGTACCCGGCGTTCAGAATGATATCGATCGTCCGCTTGAACGAGGGCCAAAAGAACTGGTCGAACTGATCGGGCGACATGAACATGGGCTTGTGCGTAGGAACGAAGATCGGGTACCGCTTCAGCGGATCGGCCGTGTTCAGAGCCAGGTTCGCCATCTCCTCGACCAGGCGATCGCAGGCGGCTGTGACCTTGTCCGGTTGGCGGAAGCAGTCCATCAAGGCCCCGGTGAGGCCGCGCATGGCATCGGCGAGGACGTCGAACGGAGCCAGGAAGAAGCCGGTCATGGGCTGAGGCATGCCTGCGTCGGCCTGTAGGCGCATGCTGCGGTTGCGCATGATCTGGCCGTACATGGCGTGTGTGATGCCCCCCTTGACGAGAGCGATCTGGGAGCGCACCGACGTTGGGTCTTCATAGTCGCCCAGCACGCGCGGCAGCCAGGTCTCGAACATGTACTTGACTGGGTCGGCGATGAGCGCGTCGTACTCGTCGACCAGCATGTACTCTTTCTCGACGAACTGGAACTGATCGGTGGGGGCGAGCTCGCGCCCGGGGAGCTTGTAGGTGTTGAGTCCCACGGCGTCGAAGGACGGGCCCCAGATGCGGTTGCTCCGTAGCACGTCCACTTCCGGATAGTCCTCGATGAACTTCATCTCGGCCTTGAGCCACTTCTCGGGATCGTACAGGGTCTCCTGCATCGTGTTCCCGGAGTAGACCTCGGAGAAGTAGTTGCTACCGGTGGCGATTGGCACGCGGTCGGTCGGCTCGAGGGCTATGGCCGCCTGGTAACGACCCAGCCTCTCGGCGAAGAGATGCTCGAGAGTGTCCTCCATATGATGAACCTTGTCTTGCAGCTTGGCCATACGATGGACCTCCCTGTCTTCTGGGTTTCTTGCTAGATTTGAAGGTAGGCTATACTTTGGCCAAGGTCGCGGGCTCGTCATCACCCTGCCGATCGGCGTTCACAGCCAGGATCAGCAAGACGCCCAGGATCGGGAAGATGGCCATAACCCACCATACCCAGGTGTAGCTGTCCGTGACGTCCAAGATGATGCCAAGGATGAACGGGCCGATGATGGACGCCAACTGGAAGATGACGTTGGACGCGCCGTTGGCCAGGCCGGCCCAGGTGCGCCCGGCAAACTGCGAGACGAGCACCGTCAAGTGCGGGTTGGACAGGTACGACACGAAGCCGAAGATGAAGCCCATAAGCCGGAGCATGGCCAGGTCGCTCTGGGCCCCGAAGAGCACGGTCACCGGAGCCAGCAGGAGAAGGGAGCCTACTAGGATCCACTTGCGGTGGCCGATGCGGTCGGAGAGCAGGCCGGAGAGGAACGGGGCGATGATGCCGCCGAAGCCGTAGATCAGCAGCACGGACGCAGCCTGGGCCACCGTGTAGCCGAGGGACTTGGCGTAGGCGATGGTCCAGGTGGCCGTACCCAGCTCGACCCACATCAGGCAGAACCCCGCGCACGCAGTTAGGGCCAGGTCCTTGTTGCTAAAGACGACCTTGAATCCCGCGAACATGCTCTCCTTCGTCTCAGTCTTCTGGGACCGGACGAAGATGGCCATGATGATTCCGAGCACGATGGCGATGATGCCGGCCACCTTGAAGACGCCTTGCCAGCCCACGGCGTCATTGAGCGGAGGCGCGAGAAGGCTGGAGAGGACGATACCCGCCGCAGGCGCACCCAGCATGATGCCGAACGCGGTGCCGCGCTCCTTGGCCGGGAACCACTCAAACAAAGCCCGAGCGCAGGCGCCGTAGACCGCGCCGGCCCCCAGCCCGGTGACCACCCGAAGAGCGAAGCCAGTTTCATAGGCGTCGATGTAGCCCATGCCGAAGGTAGCGAGGCCCTCGATGACGAGGCTGGCGGCGATGACGACCCTGACCCCCAGCCGGTCGGCAAGCAGACCGCCCGGGATCTGGGTGATGATGTAGCCGATGTAGAAGGCGCTGACGTAGGACCCAGCCTGCGCCGCGCTGAGACCCAGCTCGGGCGACACGATGGGGATGAGCGGGTTCCAGATGAAGCGGATGAAGAAGGTGGCCACGAACGTGACGACCATCAAGAGGAGCACGATCCAGCGGTAGGACGGGTAGACCCGCTCCTCGGCAGTGGTGTTCGACGACATGCGTTCCCTCCTTGTGCATTTTTACACAACGGATGCCGAGGCAACCCTCCCCCGCACGGCTGCCAGCGTTACCGGCGGTGGGAAGCCGATCGGATTCTCGGCTGCCAGCTGACAGACGCCATACTACACTACGCGGCTCTCGGGGGCGCTGAAGTCGCAGATACGCGCACCGCATGAGGGAAAGGGGTCAAGGCGGCGGCCACAAAGACGAATACCGTACATCGAGGTGCAGGGCTGGGGGACCGACCCTCCGCTACTCGGGGCTGGCCCCAGGCGGCCGCGCCTCACGACGCATGTAGTGGCGCTGGCGGAAGAGTAACTCCCCCATACGCCTGGTGCTAGCGGGCCCGGGCTGTTTCTGCTAGCCTCCACCTTCGTCACGATAAAGAGGGGAGCCACGCACGCCTGGGTGCGGCTCGGCCGGTGGAGGGGGAAGTGTGGGTC
>CAZDGO010000183.1:0-5285 GCA_964504825.1 uncultured Gaiellales bacterium | reverse complement strand
CGAGCCAGTTCTTCATCAACGCGGCTGATAACGCATTCTTGGATTTCAAATCCGCCAGTCCGCAGGGATACGGATACGCGGTCTTCGGTAAGGTGACTGCCGGCTTGGATGTGGTCGACGCCATCGTGGCCGTTCCGACGGCTACTTCGGGCCAGTTCGAGAACGTGCCCGTGACGTCGGTAGTCATCGAGAGTGTCACGGTGGTGGAGTAACCATGGCAGGCAGGCGGTCGCTGGGGGCGCGGACTCTTCTCTATCCTACTCCGGTCCTCGTGATAGGCACGTACGACGCTGAGGATCGCCCCAACATCATGACGGTGGCTTGGGGGGGTATCTGTTGCTCCAAACCACCGTGCGTCGCGGTCTCCCTGCGCGCGGCGACCCAGTCTCACGGCAACATCAAGTATTACCAGGCCTTCACGGTGAACCTCCCGGCTGCGCATCAAGTGGCCGAGGCCGACTTCGCGGGCATCGCGTCGGGTCGCAACGTCGACAAGTTTGCCGCAACTGGTCTCACCCCGGTGCGCGCGGAGCACGTGCACGCGCCGGGCGTGGCTGAGTTCCCGGTGGTGCTGGAGTGCAGGGTTATTCACACGGCGGAACTGGGTCTGCACACGCTCTTCGTGGGCGAGATCCTTGACGTGAAAGTCGACGAAGAGGCTCTCGGCCCTGATGGCGAGGTAGATATCGACCGAGTTGGGCTCCTGAGCTACATCCCCGGCGATGAGACGTATCGCGGACTGGGGCCATCCCTCGGGAGCGCCTTCTCCGTGGGCAAGAAGTTCAAGGCCGACTGAGTCGGAGTGTCACCCCGTGCAGATCAGCCGGCCCAGCCTCTCGGTGAGCTTCAGATTCTCTCGGTAATCGACCGGACATTCGATCACGGACACGGTCGTGTCGGCCAAGGCCTGCGACAGGATGCAGGCTAGATCCTCGGCAGCTTCAACCCGGTAGCCCCGTGCGCCGAAGCTCTCCGCGTAGCGCACGAAATCGGGATTGGTAAGAGCTACGTGCGACTCGCGCCCGAACTGGCCCAACTGCTTCCAACGGATAAGGCCGTAGCTGTCGTCGTTCCATATCAACACTACGAAGGAGACGCCCAGTCGCATGGCCGTCTCGATCTCTTGCGAGTTCATCAGGAAGCCGGCGTCACCGGTCACCGCGACCACCTTGGTATCGGGCCGTGCCAGTTTTGCCGCGAGAGCTCCGGGAACAGCGATGCCCATAGCCGCGAAGCCGTTGGAGATGATGCACGTGTTGGGTCTTTCCGCTTGGTAGAGGCGGGCCATCCACATCTTGTGCGCGCCCACATCGCAGATAACGATGTCCTCGGGTGCGAGTGCGCGGCGCAGGTCGTGGATGATCTTCTGCGGTTTCACCGGTGATCCACGGTCCGAGGCGTGGTCGGCGGTCTCGGCGAGGATGATCCGCCTGAGATCCTGGTCGGCTGCCGGTCCCGGATGACGGCAGGCCTCGGAGGCTATGCCGCGCAGGGCGGCCCCGATGTGGCCGATGACTCCACACTCCACGATATAGTGCTCATCCACCTCAGCGGGCGAGGAGTTGATGTTGACGATCTTCCGATCGTCGTCGCGGTGCCACAGGTGGGGGTGATATTCCACGATGTCGTACCCCACGCAGATGATCACATCGGCCCGCTGGAATCCGCAGGATATGTAGTCGTCGGATTGCAGGCCGACGGCGCCCAGACAGAGCGGGTTGGAGAAGGGGATCACTCCCTTGGCCATGAAGGTCGTGGCCACCGGGATGTTGAGGCGCTCGGCGAACTCCACCAGGTCGGCGGAGGCCTCCGCGCGCACCACGCCATTGCCGGCCATGATGAGTGGCGACCTTGCCTCCGAGATGATGCGGGCCGCCTGGGCCATCTTGTCCGGTGCCGGAACCGGGGGGGTGGCGCTCTGGACTCGTAGGGGGGTCTTGCCGAGTATCTCATCGGCGGCCACGTTCTCGGGGAATTCGATGAAGCTGCACCCCGGCTTTTCCGTCTGTGCGACTTTGAAGGCCTTCCGTATGATCTCGGGGATGGTCTCGGGGGCCCGTATCTGGGCTCCATACTTGGTCACCGGCTCGAACAGGCGTACCAAGTCGACCACCTGGTGGCTCTCCTTGTGGAGTCGTGTGGTAGCCGCCTGCCCCGCTATGGCGACTACGGGGGCGCCGTCCATGTTCGCGTCGGCGACAGCGGTAACGAGGTTGGTCGCCCCCGGTCCCAGCGTCGAGAGGCACACGCCCGCCCGCCCGGTCAGGCGCCCGTGCACATCGGCCATGAACGCGGCACCCTGCTCATGGCGGGTGGTAATAAAGCGAATGCGGCTGTCGAGGAGGGCATCCATGACGTCGAGGTTCTCTTCGCCAGGAATGCCAAAGATAGTCTCAACGCCCTCGTTCTCGAGGCAGCGAACGAACAGGTCGGCGGCTCTCATGGATCGGTGCGCGGTCGGCTTCCGTTCACTCCGCGGCGGGAACGGCTATCCGTTTGATGTGAGCTTCCCACCACTGCGGACCCCGCTCCTCGCTTGTCCACTCGAACTCGTCTTTGTACTCGGCCAGGAATTGGTAGTGCAGCGGCCTGGGGTCATGGTCGTTGATGAGGAGTATCTCGTCTCCAACCGCCAGCGCGTGCCAGATGTCGAAGATCTTCGAGTGGCGCTCGAAGGGCATGATCTCGCGGACGTCGAGTTCTATGGTCGTGCCCATGGCGTGCTCCTTGTGTTCGCATCAGTCGCGTATGTGTATTGTGTAGTCATGCCCTTTGGGTCCGACCGAGTAACCTCGACTGCCGAGATAGAGAGAGGGACCGCACCATGCCGAACCGAAGACGTGATGGGGCGCTGATGACGGCGCTCTTGCTCGTGCCCGCCGTGACGGCATGCATCCTCCTGGCGGCCCACTTCTTGCGCTTCTACGCGTTCGGCGTCGTTGGCTTCTGTCTTCTGTTGCCGTTCCTGCTGCTGGTGCGGCGGAGGTGGGCGGCCAGGATCGTGCAGATCGTTCTGCTGGTGGGTGTGCTGGTGTGGGGGAGAGCGGGATACGTGTTCGCGCATCAACGGATACTGGCGGGGGAGCCGTGGGGGCGGCTGGCGATCATCATCGGGGGCGTGACTCTCTACACGTTGGTCGCCGCTGCGCTGTTCGAGACACCACCCCTGCGCAGACGCTACGGTCTGCGCACAGGCGACCTGTTCTCCGCGGCCCCGACGTCGGATCGTCAGTAGGAGCTCACTACAACCGCTTCCACTCTCGCGCCAGCGTCGGAGCCGTCACTATCAGCCCGAGAAGGGCGACGACGCCTCCCACAGCGATCGTGTATCCGGAGATCACCTGGTAGAGGAGCGGTGAGAGAAGGGTCCCCCCGAGAGCGGCCAGCTGCATGGACGACGACTCCAGCCCCTGGATAGCCCCCAACCAGCGCCGAGGACTCACCTGGACCAGAAAGGCCTGTTGCGCCGGATACGACCAGGCGACAGCCAGGCCCTCGATCACGCAGAAGACCAAGAACACCGTGAGGTTGCGCGTGATCCCATACATGATCCACGCCACCGATGACACCGCGAGGCCGGAGTACATCAACAGAAAGCGGCTGTGGCGATCGGCTAGGTGACCCCCCGCGAATGCCAGCAACATGGGCAGACTGAAGGCGATCCACGTGAGCCCCACGAAACTCATCGATGCTCCAAGATGGCGCAGCCAGAGACTCCAGAGGACCTCCCACACCCCGGTGGCGAAGCCCATGGTGGCGGCTACCACGAGAAAGGCTGCTACGGGCCGCGTGACCAGCGATCGGTAGGGTGGACGCTCGGCACCGTCGAGACGCCGTCGGCGGGCATGGTCAGGCTCGCGGATCGTGAGCAAGAGGGCCACTGTGGTGATCGCCGCCGCTACGCTCCCGAACAGGAAGATGGCGTAGAACGCCCGCCGGCCGTGGCCGCCGCCTAGCGAGTAGAGCGGCAATGCCAGTGCGGGACCCGAGGCGAGACCGCCGAACTGCGCGGTTGTCAGCCAGCCATAGGCTCGGCTGCGGGTGGCCTCGGTCGTGATGTCGGCGATGAAGGCTTTGCCCGCGGGCATGACCGCCGCGGCTCCGATCCCCTCCAGCAGTCTGAACAAGACGAACCATCCGGGTTTGATGGTCGTGATGAAGAGGAGGCTGGCGGTTGCGTAGAGACCGACCCCGAGCACGAGCACGGGCTTCCTGCCGATGCGATCGCTCAGGGCGCCCATCGGTGACGAGAATGCGAAGGTGCCCACGTAGTAGGCTGCCGCGATGATCCCGATAAGACCCACCGAGGCGTGGGCTTCCTCCTGGAGGAACACCGGCAGATAGGGCAGGATCGCGCCGAAGCCGGCCCACACAACGAAACTCGCCACGCATACGACTACCAGTTGGCGATAGTCGGGTGGCGGGTCTGCTGTGCGTGTCGGAGCGCTATCCGATGTTGATGGTCGATCCATCTCCCGGCCTGTGCGAGGGGGGTACGGCACCCGCCGAGAACGCGAACAGACCCGGCACGGAAGCTTACTACTCCACGGCCGGGCCGAGAAGAGCATGCCACCTGCTACTCTGGTGCCGTCCGACTTCGACGGGGGGTACGAGAATGCAGATGCGGCCTGAGTGCGCGCCGTGCATCGAGGAGATGATCTCGAAGGTGGCGCATATGGCGCTCGACGACCAGGCGGTCGTTGAGTTCATGGAAGATGTACGCCGTCTTCCCGCCTTGATCGACCCCTCAGGACCGTTCCGATCGCCCGAGGTGGTGCGCGACGCGTGGTCGCTCCTGGTCTCTCGGACCGGCGAGGTCGATCCTCTCGCGGAAGTGAAGCGACGACAGAACGAAGTGGCCCTTGGACTATTCGAGACCGCGCGGCTCAACGTGTTCGAGAGCTCAGACCCCTTTACGCTGGCCGTGAGATTCGCCGCCGCCGGCAATACGCTCGACGCGATGGTAGATGTGACCGGCGGTCCGAGGGCTGATCTCCTGGACAGGGTCGCCACCATGCATGTAGACCCCGAACACGTAGAGGTCTTCCGGGGGCGGGCCGCCCGGGCCAGGCGGATCGTCTACTTCGGCGATAACTGCGGGGAGATCGTCTTCGACCGCCTTCTCCTTGAGGTGATCGAGGCGGCGGCTGCTGTGCAGGTCACCTTCGTCACTCGCGAGCGCCCCGTGGTCAACGACGCCACCCTCGCCGACGCTCTGGCCGTCGGCCTGGACGGGGTGGCCGATCTCGTCGGGAACGGTGTCGCCGAGCCTCTTCCTGGAACCG
>CAZDGO010000182.1:0-5316 GCA_964504825.1 uncultured Gaiellales bacterium | reverse complement strand
GCCGAGCGCGCCCCCGCCCTCGAGGCTGCGGTGCGCGCCGCGGGGGCGGAAGCCCGTACCTCCGCGGCCGAGGCCGACGTTGAGATAACTATGGCCTACGACGCGGAAGCCGGCATCTTCGAAGTCACTGCCCCCTGGCACGTGGGGCCCTCGCCCGGAGGAGCCGTCGGACTGCTCACGGCCGGCACATCGGACATCCCCCTGGCAGAGGAGGTCGCCCTCGTCGCCCGACACATGGGCTGCGTGGTGCACCGAGCCTACGACGTGGGAGTGGCCGGGGTGCATCGTCTGATAGAGCCTCTGGCCGCCATGATCCGGGCCGAGGTCGATGTCTATGTGGTGGTGGCCGGCATGGAGGGTGCGTTGCCGTCAGTGGTGGCCGGGTTGGTCGACGCGCCCGTGATCGGCGTGCCTGCCCCCACCGGCTATGGACTCGGGGGCGCCGGCACTGCCGCTCTCTACTGCATGCTTCAGAGCTGCTCTCCGGGTATGCTGGTGGTGAACATCGGCAACGGGGTGGGCGCGGGGGCCGCCGCGGGGTTGATCGCGCGGAGAGCCTGCCGCCGGACCGCGGATGGGGAGAAGTGACATGGACATCACGTCAGACCGCGAACCGAGATTGCAGATCGACGACGGTGACCCGGTGCCCATCCTCTCGGCCCATGTGGACTGGGAGCTGGAGAGTTCCTATCTGCGCCGTCTGACCGGCCTCGACGGCAACCCTGTCATGCTGCCGGTGGGGGCGAAGATCACTCTCTACACGGGACTGTCGGTGGTCTTCATGGGGCGCGCTCAGGAGGACCAGTCGGTTCTCGATATGCTCTCGTGCGATGGTGTAGACGAGACCGAGTACGAGGATTTCTGAGGACGCCGCATCGCGCCGGCCGGTGCGTCCTGTCGGCCGAAACTTCGTTTTGAAACGAGCTCTTAATCCGCGGAGCGCCGCCGCCTGAGCGCCAATCCTGCTGCCACCAGCAGTGCGGACATCGCCGCCATGAACGCCAGCTCCGCCCCGGTGCCGGCGAAGGTGTCCCGGCCTGGTTGGACAGGGGCGGTCGTGGTCGTGGCGCCGGGCACTGTGGTCGATGTGCCGTTGGAGGCTGCGGCGGACTCCGTAGGGAGCACCAATCTCATCTTGGCGAATCCCCCGAAGCGGTTCGCGTCTGGGGTGGCGGCGTGCGCGGCGGGCCAGTGACAGTCGATGCATTCGAGGCCGTCGGCGTGTATGGTCGCGTTCGTGTGGCAGGTCAGGCAGCGGTCCTTTTTCGGCAACTCGACGACCCCGTGCACCGAGCCGTCGTGGCAGGTGCCGCAGGTGAACGCCGCCCCTTGGGTGGTGGCCGAGGCATGGATCGCGGCTTCCACGTGACACTCCGAGCACGCTCGTCTGCCCACCGCTCCGACCTTGTGGTGCCCGGCGCCCGGAGAGGAGTGACACAGTCGGCACGCAACGGTGCCTGCGTGTAGTTTCTTGTCGGCATGGCAGCTCTGGCAGGTAGCGACGGAGTACGAGGCGCTGTGCTGGGTGTTGTCGTGGCATTCGCTGCAGGCCGGAACGCCGGCCGCCCGGGCCGCGGTGGCGAACGTATGGCAGCGGTTGCAGACCGTCCAACGGTCGGCGGGCAGGTTGAGCGGAGTGGGGTCGTGCATCGCTTTGCGGCCGTGACACGAGGTACACGCCACGGTGCCCCGGTGGCGTTGCTGCAGGTGGCAACCCGCGGTCGTGCACGCCGGCGTGCGCACCTTGCCCAGGTGGTGGCCCGAATCGATGTTCGTGTGGCACTTCGTGCAACTGACCTTGCCCGCATGCTTCGCCCGTCCTCGGCCGTGACAGCTGCTGCAACCGCCCACCTGATGTGCGGCGTGGTAGATGGGGGGCTTATGACAGTCGAAGCACCGGGCGGAACCGAAGCGCGAGCCGGTATGACACGTGAGACAGACCGCCGCCGTCGGTCGCGGCGGGTCGCTCTGGTGCTGGGCGCCCGGGTGACACTCGGTGCAGGGCAGCCCCGATCCGTGCTGGGGTTTCTGGCCGTGACAGGAGGTGCAGTCCTTGAATCCGGGGGAGGTGGCCGTGCCGTGGTGGAAGGGCGTGGCGTCTGGGTGGCAGTCGAGACAGGCTACGGCGCCCCCGGCATGTTTCTGCTTCCCAGGGTGGCAGGCGGTGCAGCTGGTCGCACTGATGGGTCCGTCGGGGATGGTGGCGTCGTGGATGTCGTTGTCTATCTGGCCGTTGAAGGCCCCGCCGGCGTGACACGTGGTGCACGCACCTACGCCGTTGAACCGTTCGGTGGGATGGCAGGTGTTGCAGGCGGCCGGCACGACGGGGAAGCTTGGATGGGTGTCGGTGCCGTGACAGGCCGTACAGGGTTGGCCGTCATGGGACTGCTTTGTCTCGTGCTGGTGGCAGTCGGTGCAGGCGGCAGGCGCGTGCTGATCGATGTCGTCGTGGTGGGGCGTCGGCGAGGTGCTGTGGCAGGAGGTGCAGGCGGCGCTCGCTCCTAGGTGGGGAGCGGAGCCGTGGCAGGCGGCGCAGTTGGCGTCGGTGGGGGCAGGCATCTGCTGTCCAGGCGTATGGCACGACCAACAGGTAGCGCCCGTGGTGGTCTTGCCCGGGTGGCAGTTCTTGCATGTCTGGTTGGGCACCTGCGGATCGGGGTGGCAATCGCTGCATGTCTGGAACGAGGGCGGTTCCGCATGGTGGCAGGCGGCGCAGGCCTGGGCGGCGCCGTGGACGTACTCGGGAAGGGCCGACGCGCCCGCCGGCATGGCGGCGAACGCCATCAGGGCGGCCGCCACCGCGACCAGCAGCATCACCCTACTCGACGGTGGCACTGCCAGGCGAAGCGTCATTCTGAAACGAGCTCTACGTGCCATGACACTCCCCTCCGTAGCATCCGGCCGGAGGAGCGACTCGATTGTGGTGACATTTCACGCAGATACCCGGCTCCGCGTAGGCGCGGCCGACATGGGCCCCGGGAGTACCCCCGGTGGCCGGCGCCCACCCGGACGGGTGGGGAATCGGCAACCCGTGGCACTTCAGGCAGAACGTAGTCTCGTTGCCAGGGTGGCAGGCGAAACACTCCGCGGTGCCTGATTGTTTGACGGCTGCCGCGTGTCCTCCAGCGTAGAACGGCTGGTCGTGCGAGGAAGGCAGCTTGTTGAAGTCAGGTGGGTGGCACAGCGAGCACGTAGCGGGCGCCACTGCCCCGGGGACGTCGCGGTGACAGGTGTAACACTCGACCATCGAAGGCCGGCGGATCATCGTCTCCTGGTGCACGGGTTCCTTGTGGCAGTCTTCGCACGTCGTGCCCCGCGCGAGGTGCTTCTCGTGCCGGAAGGCGTCGGTAAGGATTCCCCGGTCGTTGTTCGGAGGGTCGAGGAACGCGTGGCAGTCCTTGCAGGTGCTGAACCTACCGGACGTGGGCGAGAGTCTGTGTGCCTGGGTGAGCGACATCCCGGGCTGGGTGGTCGTCGAGACCGCCAAGGTGGTGGTTGGGCCGCCTGCCGTCGAGCTGGTGGCCTGGCCTCCGCGGGTGCAGCCGCCGAGGACGATGGTCGAAAGCAGAACCAGCACCCCAAGAAGGGCATACACCGACCACGCTCGTCCGTGGACGCGCGTCCCGATGACCTCGGGCGGTGCCTCCCGACGGTTCAGATGCCTCCCCCTTCGCCTCTCGTGGAGGATGAGGGCAACGTGTACTCGCCTCCACTCTCAGCGGATACCTTACGCTGTGGGCGGCGCAATCGCAACCGGTGCGGTTAGCAGGCTGCTGAAAAGTGACGCTTCGCCGCCAGGGCGCTTGCGCTGAGCGTGAGACAAGGACGCAGGAAGCGCTCGTAGCAGCGCTACGAGCGCGACCGAGGACGCCGTATCACGCCGGCCAGTGCGTTTGGCGGCCAAGGCTTCGTATTTCAGCAGCCTCCTAGCTCGGAGCGAACGGTGCCGGCGCCTGATCCCGCATCTCGAACAGGTACTCTAGGTGGTCGGCGATGCGCTGCGCCGCGCGCCCGTCGCCGTAGGGGTTGACCGCGGTGGCCATAGCGCTGTAGGCGCCGGCGTCGGTGAGCAGCGAGGTGAGGGCCTCATAGATCGCCTGGGCGTCGGTGCCCACCAGGCGGGCGGTCCCGGCGGAGATCCCCTCGGGTCGCTCGGTGGTGTCGCGCAGCACCAGCACCGGCTTGCCCAGCGTGGGCGCTTCTTCCTGGATGCCGCCGGAGTCGGTGATCACCACGTCGACCGCCTTCATCAGGTGCACGAACGCCCGGTAGTCCAGAGGCTCGATAAAGACCACCCCGGGAACATCGCCGAGGATCCCACGAAACGTCTCGCGCACCACCGGGTTCAGGTGGATGGGGAACACGAACGTGGTGTCGGGCAGGTCGGTGCAGACCCGCCTGATGGCCTGGGCGATCGACTGCATGGGCATGCCCCAGCTCTCGCGCCGGTGAACCGTCACCAGCACCTTCGGTCCGGGCCGGCCCAGGGCTTCCGCGACCGCGGGTTCGGGAGGGGGAGCGAGGTGGCCGGCGGTAGTGAGGAGCGCGTCGATCACCGTGTTGCCGGTGATGAGGATGCGGGCCGGGTCGGCTCCTTCAGCCAGCAGAGCGTCGCGGGCGGCGACGGTCGGCGCCCACAGCACTTCGGCCAGGCGGTCGGTGAGGCGCCGATTGGCTTCCTCCGGGTAGGGATTGTAGAGGGTGTCTGTGCGTAGGCCGGCTTCCACGTGGGCTACGGGGATCTGGCGGTAGAAGGCGGCGAGTGCGGTGGCGAACGTGGTGGTCGTGTCGCCGTGCACCAGCACCATGTCGGGGCTCTCGGCGTCAAGGAGCGTCTCCAGCCCCTGGAGGACCGCCGTGGTGATATGTGTGAGTGTCTGGGCGCGGCGCATCACGCCGAGATCGTGGTCGACGGGCAGGCTGAACGCGTCGATCACCTGATCGAGCATCTCGCGGTGTTGACCGGTCAGGCAGGTCGCCACTCGGAAACGTGCCCGTCGGTGGAGTTCGAGCACGACCGGGGCCATCTTGATGGCCTCGGGGCGGGTGCCGAAGCTGATGAAGAGGGTGCGCATGGGCCTATTCAGAGGTGGTCGGGGGAAGGGTGGTGGTCGTCGTGGGCGGCTGGAAGGCTCCGGCGTTGAGTATCACCAATCCGCCGGCCACCAGCACGAGACCGTGCGCGGCCCGCCTTAGCGCATCGCGCCCCCTCCCCGTGCCCGTGCGCGTAGCGGTCATAGAACACCTCCCTGGTGTACGACTTCGCGTTGGATGTCGCCGGCCGGCACATCGGCCGGCGCGGCTGGGCGTGAAGCG
>CAZDGO010000181.1:0-5317 GCA_964504825.1 uncultured Gaiellales bacterium | reverse complement strand
AGGGTGGGATCCAGATTGCGCTCGATGACCTCTCTGGTCACTACGCACTTGGTGACATCACGGCGGCTTGGCAGGTCGAACATCACGTTCATCAACGCCGCTTCAATGATCGAGCGAAGGCCCCGCGCGCCGGTGTCGCGAACCACTGCCCGGTCGGCGATAGCGTCCAAGGCCTCACGGGCGAAGATGAGTTCCACATGGTCGTAGCCGAAGAAGCGCTGATACTGCTTGACCAGAGCATTCTTAGGCCCGGTGAGGATCTCCACCAGATCGTCCTTGCGCAGCTGGTGCACGTTGGAGATCACGGGCAGGCGGCCGATGAACTCGGGGATAAGGCCGAATTCCAGCAGATCCTCGGGCAGCACGTTGGCGAACAGCTCGCCCACATCGCGCTGACTCTTGCCCTCGATGACAGCGGAGAACCCCACGCCCTTCTTGCCGATACGGCGCTCGACGATCTTGTCGAGACCTGCGAACGCCCCTCCGCAGATGAAGAGGATATTGGTGGTTTCGATGGTGAGGAACTCCTGATGCGGGTGCTTGCGCCCTCCCTGCGGAGGAACGCTGGCCGTCGTGCCCTCAAGTATCTTGAGCAGGGCCTGCTGCACGCCCTCGCCAGACACATCGCGGGTGATAGAGGGGTTGTCGGCCTTGCGGGCGATCTTATCGACTTCGTCGATGTAGATGATGCCTGTCTCGGCCTTCTTGACGTCATAGTCAGCGGCCTGGATGAGCTTCAGGAGGATGTTCTCGACATCCTCACCCACGTAGCCCGCCTCGGTCAACGCGGTGGCGTCGGCGATAGCGAACGGCACGTTCAAGATGCGGGCCAGTGTCTGAGCCAGTAGCGTCTTGCCGCAGCCGGTCGGACCCACCAGTAGGATGTTGGACTTCGCGAGTTCCACGTCGGACTCTTCGAACGCCGCCATCTGCACGCGCTTGTAGTGGTTGTACACAGCCACTGAGAGTGTGCGCTTGGCCTCCTCTTGTCCGACCACGTAGTCGGTCAGGACGGCGTGTATCTCTTTTGGCTTGGGCAGATGATCGAGCTCGAGGGTAACGGGGGGGGTGAGTTCCTCGTCGATGATCTCGTTACAGAGATCGATGCACTCATCGCAGATGTAGACCCCCGGCCCGGCGATGAGCTTCTTTACCTGCCGCTGACTCTTGCCGCAGAAGCTGCACAGCAGCTGTTCCGACCCGCCGGAAGGTTTGGGCACCAGGTGACCCCCTACCTATGCTCGATGATCTTGTCGACGATGCCGTACGCCAGAGCCTCGGCGGCCGTCATGAAGTAATCGCGCTCTGTGTCGTGCGCCACCTTCTCCAACTCCTGCCCCGTGTGCTGGGCCAAGATCTCGTCCAACCGCAACCGTAGGCTGAGCGCCTCACGGGCATGGATCTCGATGTCTGTGGCCGGCCCTTGGAAGCCGCCCGACACCTGATGAATCAGTATCTTGGAGTTCGGCAGGACATAGCGCTTTCCCTTCGCCCCCCCCGCCAAGAGCAGAGCCCCCATCGACATGGCGACACCCACGCAGATGGTGGAGATGTCGGGCTTGATGAACTGCATGGTGTCGTAGATCGCAAGGCCGGCGTAGACACTGCCCCCAGGGCTGTTCACGTAGATGGCGATGTCCTTGTCAGGGTCCTCGGACTCAAGATGTAGCAACTGAGCCACGATCAGGTTCGCCACCTGGTCGTTGATGGGTGTGCCTAGGAAGATGATGCGTTCGTTGAGCAGCCGAGAGTAGATGTCGAAGGCGCGCTCGCCCCGTGACGTCTGCTCCACGACCATGGGAATCAGTGGGCTCACTCTGCCATCCTTTCGACTCGTCCTCTGAGCCGGCCGAGCGGGTTGCTATTCGGTCGGCGGACTGTCCGCGGTCTCCTCCGCCGGCGACACATCCACGTCGTCTGTATCGTCCAGGTCGGCCTCCGCGGCAGCAACAACATCAACGACAGGTGGAGCTACGGCGACCGCATGTTGCACTATCAAATCAGCTGCCTTCTCACGCAGCAGCTGCTGCCGAACACTTTGGATTCTACCAGACTCCTCCAGACGCGACCGCACCTCACCCGCGTCGAGACGCCCGGCAATGGCCATTTGGGCCACCCGCGACTGCACCTCGTCTTCGCCCGCCTCGAGGCCCTCGGCCGCCACGATGGCATCCAGCACAAGGCTGGTCTTGACTGTCATCTCCGCTTCCGGACGGACATCGGCGAGCATCTGCTCGACTTTGACGCCCGTCATCTCCAGGTACGCGGAGAAGTCCCCGCCCTGCGTAGACAGTGAGCGGGCGAAGTCCTCCACCATCTCCTGCGCCTGCCGATCTACTACCACCGCGGGAAGATCTGCCGTAGCCGCATCGGTGGCCGCCTTGACGGCCGCTCCCCGGAACGCGCGTTCGGCCGCGCTGTCTTTGGCCGCCTGCAGTTTTCCCCGGATATCGAGACGTAGCTCGAGGAGGGTCTCGAACTCGCTCACATCTTTGGCGAAGTCGTCGTTCATGGCGGGAAGGACCTTCTCTTTGACCTCCTTCACCGCGACGCTGAACTCAAGAGTCTTGCCCGTGAGATCCTCGCTGGGATAGTCCTCGGGGAAGGCGACCGGCACAGACTTGTTTTCTCCCGAGGTCATGCCTACGACGCCGTCTTCCAGGTCGGCCAGCAGCCGGCCGGCACCGACCTCGAACGCATAGTCATCGACAGTCGCGCTCTCGACCTCTACGCCCTCGAGCATGCCCTTAGCGTCGATAGTGATGAAGTCGCCCTTCTGCACGGGCCGGTCGGCGACGACGCTCAGTTCCGCGAACTCCTCGCGCAGCCGGTCGACGCGAGCGTCGACCTCCTCGTCGAGCGCAACTAGCATTTGACGGGGCACTTCAAGGCCCTTGTACTCGCCCAGGACCGGCACGGGCATGACCGTGACGACCACCTTGAACGAGAAGGGCTTGCCCGACTCGGGCGCGTCGTCGTAGTCCACTTCAGGCGTATCCACCGGCTCGACGCCGGCTTCATCGACCGCCACCCCATACCAGCGGGACAGGTAGTCTTCAACCATCTGGTGGACGATCGCATGGGCGCCGAAGCGCTGCTCGGCGACGCGGAGGGGCACTTTGCCCTTGCGGAACCCCGGGACGCGTACCTCTCGGGCCAACTGCTTGAGGGTCGTGTCCAGACCCTCCTGCACTTCCTCCGCCGACACTTCGATCTCCAGCCGGACGGTGGTGCCTTCCTGCTCGGCGACGATGCTCTTCACGCTGTTCCTTTCCTGGTCGTACCGCTCACGCCGACCGGCGGCGCGTCACTGATGGGGCTGGTGCGGGTGAGAGGACTCGAACCTCCACGTCTAAGACACATGATCCTAAATCATGCGCGTCTGCCATTCCGCCACACCCGCACGATGCCGAGACAACGGCGACCCTCCGTCCCGCGCGCCGCACGCGCCTCGCGCGCGGCTGTGGAGGGTCGCCGTCATCTTGAGGGGTGAACGACGGGATTTGAACCCGCGACCACTGGAGCCACAATCCAGAGCTCTACCATACTGAGCTACGTTCACCACGCCCAACAACCCATACCCGGGGCCTTGTGCCCCGGAACCTCGGTCGGCTATTCCCGACCAACGAGGCGCGCCTGGGAGGATTCGAACCCCCGGCCCACGGATTAGAAGTCCGTTGCTCTATCCACCTGAGCTACAGGCGCCCGCCACGGAGCCGGTCATCGGGGGGAACCCCGAAGAGCGGGCGACGGGATTCGAACCCGCGGCCGACGGCTTGGAAGGCCGACGCTCTACCAACTGAGCTACACCCGCCCGCTGCACCACCTGTCCCGGCTCGGCTTAGGTCGGGACGAGAGGATTTGAACCTCCGACCCTCTGCTCCCAAAGCAGATGCGCTACCAGGCTGCGCCACGTCCCGACGCCCGCGCCTCGACGGCATCGGCCGCGAAAGTATAGCGTATAGCGGCAACGAGTCCAGCGACACCCGAGGAGGTTCCATGGTCCGCGCCTACGTTCTCATCAAGACAGAGCCTGGAAGGATACTCGACATCGCCAATCTGCTGCGCGAATTGCCGAGCATCGAGCGTGCCGACGCCGTCACCGGACCCGCCGACCTCATCGCTTTGGTGAACGCGCCCGATGCGCGCGCATTGGCCGAATTCATCTTCCGTTCCGTCCAGACCATCGCCGGTGTCAAGGAGACCGACACCCGCATCGTAGTTATCGGCGACTGATACAATTCCATGCCGGGACCACGGTCGGCCTCGTGCCGTCCGGCTCCCTGTCCCGTCTTCCAGCGCCAGGAGCAGGTCTGTGAGAATACTCGTCAGCGGAGGAGCAGGGTTCATCGCCTCCCACGTGTCCGATGGGTTCCTCGAACTCGGGCACCAGGTATCGATAGTCGACAACTTGGCCACGGGCAAGCGTGAGAACCTGCCCCCGTCGGCGACGTTCTACCAGGTCGACGTGCGCGATGATGCACTGGACGCCGTCTTTGCCGAGGTCAAGCCCGAGGTGGTCTGCCACCACGCCGCCCAGATGGACGTGCGCAGATCCGTCGCCGACCCGGTCTACGACGCTCAAGTCAACGTGCTGGGCAGCCTCAACATGTTGGAGTGCTGCCGCCGGCACGGCACCCGCAAAGTGATCTATGCCGGCACCGGAGGGGCTATGTTCGGCGAAGCCGACTACCTACCCGTGGACGAGTCCCACCCGGTGATGCCCATTTCTCCTTACGGAGTCAGCAAGCATACGGTCGAGCATTACCTGCATACGTACTCGGTCAACGCCGGTCTGGATTTCACGGTGCTGCGCTACCCCAACGTCTACGGACCCCGGCAGGATCCCCACGGTGAAGCCGGTGTGGTGGCCATCTTCTCGCTGCAATTGCTCGCGGGAACTCGGCCGACGATATTCGGCGACGGCACCAAGACACGAGACTACTGCTTCGTGGCCGACATCGTGGCCGCGAACGAGCTGGCTCTTGAAGCGGGCGGCGGCGGCCTCTACAACCTGGGCCGCGGCATCGAGGTCTCCGACCGGGAAGTCTTCGAAGCGGTCCGGTCCGCCGTTGGTGTGGATATGGAGCCCGAGTTCGCGCCGGTCCGGTCAGGGGAGGTCGAACACATCGCGCTCGACGCCTCCCTGGCCCGGCGAGAGCTCGGGTGGGAGTGGAAGATCGATCTGGCCGACGGCGTTGCTCGCGCCGTCGCTTTCTATCGCGAACAACGAGAGAGGTAACCAGTGGCACGCAGAGGTGGAGGAGAACGGCGCGACGCACAGCCGGACCGGGACCGCGGGCGCGACGCACAGCCT
>CAZDGO010000180.1:0-5324 GCA_964504825.1 uncultured Gaiellales bacterium | reverse complement strand
GTGAGCCTCTTCCCGTTGACCTCCCCCGTGGCCATGGTCGCGCGGTTGGCGGGAGGCGCCGTGCCGCTGTGGCAGTTGCTGGCGGGGCTTGCGCTGCTCGCGATCGGGGCGTATGGAGTTGTGTTGTTGGCAGCCCGATTCTTCCGAGTGGAGAACCTGCTTTCGAAGCAGCCCTTCAGTTGGCGCCGGATGGCCGGCCAGTTGCGCGCGGGCCGGTAGTTCTATGGAGAAACACGAAGGGTGTCTCCGCGAAGTCCCGGCCGTCCGCGTCGCCTCCTGTGGCCACGGCGATGCGGAGGCCGCGTATGTGAGGGCGCGCTCGAGCTACGGCGACCTTCGAGCGTTGCTCTCCAATCCAGCCCCCCTAATCCTCCGTCGGCTCGTGCTCGGACACCTGCGCGGTGTCGTAGGCCCTGAGCCAGGCCTGAGGGGAGAAGACCGCGACGAGCCTCTCTGCCTCCGCGGGACCCTGCCACATCTCGAGCACGCCATTCTCGTCATAGTCGAGTCGGTTTGCTGTCACGACGAGGTCGTTATCACTTCTTCTTCGTCGCTCGGTTCTACTACTACGACATGAAACCTGGCCATGGCTCATCCTCTCGTGTGGGCATCCAGCCCCGGTTACGTAGGGTGCGGAAGCGCTCGGCGGTCTCCCGCCGCGGCCGGTTCTCCACGCCCTGTCTTGTCATTCTACGCCAGCGGGAGAACTGGACGCCCGAAGTCTGCCTCGCTGTCCTCCTGGGTGGGCCCTCTAACCGCCCTCGCGCGTCGCCACCACGATCGTGACGAGACCGCCTAAGTGGGTGCGCCACCTGACCACCTCGAGCCCGCCGGCGCTCACAACGTCGATCAGGGCCGGCGTGTTCAGAAACGTCTCGCTGGACGCGCGCAGATAATCGTAGAGCTCGCGGTCGCGCGCCAGGCACGAACCTAGGGGCGGCAGGACACGCCGGAAGTAGAGCTGCGCCGGCAGTGCCCAACCTCGCGCCGTCGGCTTGGTGAACTCGAGGATAGCGAGGCGACCACCGGGGCGCAGGAAGTCATGCAGGCGGGCCAGGGCGGCGGGGGTGTCAGGGGCGTACCGCAGTCCCCAGCCCAGCAGCACAACGTCGAAGGTGCCGAGGCCGAGGTCGTCGCGGAGGATGTCCCCGGTCACGTACGCGATCTTAGGACACGGCGCAGCCGGGTGACCAGACCGCGGCGCCAGGCGCCGCCGGGCCGCGTGAAGCATGACCGGGCTGAGGTCGGCGAGGACCAACTCACTCCCGCTCCCCAGCTTCGCCAGTGCCCGCTCGGCCAGCCCGCCCGGCCCGCAGAACGCGTCGAGCACGCGATCGGCAGGCTCGGGCGCCGCCAACGCGATCGTTTCGTCTCGCCATCGACCTACCTGGCCCCAGCTGGTGATCGTGTTGACAGGGTCGTAGAAGCGGGCGCTGCGGCTGAAGAGGTCTCTCAGGTAGGCAGGATCGACCGGAGTGCGCACCCGTAGGGTCATGCGGAGGCCCCCAGCATGAGCCACGCGGCCGTGGCTAGGAATGCAGCGGGGGGAAAGAGAGTCGCCTGATCGAAATACCGCTGAGCAGATTGGGGGTCCGGGTGGCGAACGAGCGCGAGCGCGGGCCGCGCTAGAAACCACACTGCCGCTACTACGAGAAGTGCGCGGGCCGGAAGGGGGGCGGGTTGGAGGGCCGCCAACGGCAAGATGGCCAATGCACCCACGAAACACGCTCGGGCGGATGATCGAGGTCCATGGGTCGTGGCGAGTGTCTGGATGCCCAGCGGCGCGTCTATGGCGAGGTCGGCGAGGTCGTTCGAGAGGTTCCGCCCGAAGATCTCCCACATGACGAGTAGCACGAAGAAGGTCGCGGTGCCGTAGTCAAGAGCGCCCACGGCGTACCATCCTGCCACTCCGCCCATCCCCACCATGACGCCGGCAGGGATCGTCTTGAGCCAGGTCCGGTGCTTCAGGCTGCAGTACAAGACCTCAAGGGAGATACAGGCGAGAAAGATGAGAGCGCACCCCGGTCGCAGCGCCCACGCACAGATGAGGGAGGTAAGTCCCAACCCCACGATCCAGGTAGTCGCCAGGCCTGACGACACGAGGCCGTGGGCAAGGGGATGGTACAGGTCCTGGGGGCACCCGTCGCTTCCTCGCGAAGTGGGGGGCGAGAGACGAGAGGCCTGGCGGTCGACCTCCGCATCGAGGAGGTCGTTCGTCGCGTAGACCGAAAGCATGCCGGCGACAGCAGCGACCGAACCCAGTGCGATGATCTCTACGCCTGGAAACCCGCCCGCCGCCAGGAACGCGCCCAGGGCGGGCTGCGCCACCGACAGGAGAGCACGGGGACCGTGCGATAGGGCGAAGAGCGGCTTGAGTCGGGCTCGTGCTGGGTAAGAGCCACGTTCACCGATGATGTCGAGTGCGCCCAGAGAGGAGTCGTTCATGTCAGGGAAAGTGATGCGCATGGGGTTGTGCGCCGGGGTCGGCCTGCTAGTGGCAATCTTGGCGACTGGGTGTGGCGGCACGACCGCGACCACCTCAGCGCCGCCAAGCACGGCGCCGGCGGTCACGACTGGTTCGTCCACCACGGTCGCGCCCGCCAGCACTGCGCCCTCGGTCACGATCGCGCCGTCTACGACTGAGTCATCGAGCCCGGCTTCTACCGCAACGGGTACTGAGGGCGCCACGTTGTTCGCCGATAACTGCGCGGCCTGCCACGGGGCCAAAGGAGAGGGAGGCGCGGGACCGGATCTGCGTCCCTTCGCGTCCGGTGAAGCGTCGCTGGCCGCGGCGATCACCGACACCATCAACAGTGGCGGCGGGGGCATGCCGGCGTTCTCGGGCCGGTTCGACAGCGGACAGATGAGCGCACTTGTCGCATACGTGCTCGGCCTCTAACTGCCAGGTGGCGGACATCTCGAGGAGCCACGCGAGTACCGGCCCCATGGTGGCATAGCGGGACGCGCAATAGTCCACCAAATCGTGGCGGCCGGGGTGCCCTTCCAGTCTTTCGGGTCGATGTCCCAGAGGACCACATAGCGGAATCCCTGGACGGCAGCTGCGCGGGCGACGAACTCGTCGGTGTAATACCGCCGGGGGGACGGAAGAGACGCGCCGTTGCGGCTCCGGTGGCCGCTTTGAAGGTCCGGGTGCCGTTGCCGATCTCGAAGTCGCCCTTCGCCAACTGTTTGGTCAGGTCCGGCCCCAGATCCTCGTAGTGACCGATCACGAACATGGTGGCCGGGACATGCTCTTGTTGCAGTATGCGCAGTGTCTCGAACGCCCGAGGAAGCTGGTAGTTGTCATCGAACGTAAGTGCGATGCGGGGTCGGTGTCGGTGGGCCCGTGGCTCACGGTGACGGCAGGAGGGATGGAAGCAGCTTCAGGAGGCACCGTGCGCGCCGCCGCCGAAGGACGCGCCCCGGCCACGGCCAATGCGAGTGTGGCCACGGATAGGGCGATCACGGTGCGGATCGCGAAAGACCGATTACCCGGCGCAATCATACTGAGATAGTTCGCTCTTCAAGTCGGAATAACCTGGTTGGGCACTGTACCACGTTGTGTGCGGTTCGCAGTCGGGAGAGTCGGCTGCCGCTGGTCCAGTGACGGGGGCGCCGCCTTTGTCCGCTGGTACATTGCCGCTCTGTTCGATGTGCCGTATCGTACGGTCCGCCCCGTAGAGGCGCGGCCGACCACAGCGTAGGAGAATCCATGAAGAAGATAGAAGCCATCATCAAGCCATTCAAGCTCGACGAGGTCAAAGATGCCCTGCAGGCGGTTGGGGTCACGGGTCTCACGGTGACCGAAGTGAAGGGTTTCGGGCGCCAGCGCGGCCACACTGAGGTGTTCCGCGGAGTGGAGTATCAGGTGGACTTCGTGCCAAAGGTGAAAGTCGAGGTGGTGGTCGACTCGGACTTGGCTCCGGCGGTCGTGGACGCCATCACCCAGGCTGCCCAGACCGGCAAGATCGGTGACGGCAAGATCTTCATCCTCCCGTTGGAGGATGTCGTGCGCATTCGCACAGGAGAGCGTGGAGTCGACGCGATCTAGCCGCGGCCTAGACGGTTCGCATCAGGTCGCGCGATGATCCTTCCCGGCCAGGGGCCGGCCGCTTTCTTGCGGCAGGCCCGCGACGAGCTGAGACAGCTCCACCTCGCTGGTGAAGGGGGGCGTGAACTAGCGCGGCGGCGGGCGGATCTGGTCGACCTCGCGCTCATCTCGCTCTTTCGCCAGGCGGAGCATCAGTCCGTGGAGGGCAGTCGCTATGCGGAGTCGGGCCTTGCCGTCGTGGCCCTCGGTGGCTACGGGCGTCGGGAACTCTCACCTTTTTCGGATATCGACTTGATGCTGCTCTATCGTCCGGAGGAAGCGTCCCGGGTGCAGGAGACGGCGGAGGGTCTGTTCTATCCCTTGTGGGATGCTGGTCTCGAACTGGGGCACGGTGTCCGGACGGTGGACGAGTGTCTCGCCGTCGCGTCGGAGAATCTGGAACTTGAGACGTCGTTCTGCCAGGCGCGTCTTCTGGTGGGCGACCAGGATCTTTTCAGCGAGTTGGTGGACCGTCTGCGGTCGCGGGTGATGATCGGCGGCGGCGTTGAGTTCGCCCTGCGCCTTCTGGAGGCGCGGACAGTTCGTCACGCCGCGTGTGGATCGACGGGCATGTTGATCGAACCCGATCTGAAGAGCGGGCGAGGTGGGCTGCGCGACGTGCACGAGGCCTTCTGGTTGGCCTTCGCCCTGCGAGGGGTGACCGGTTTCTACGGTCTCATGTCGACAGGTTGGCTTCCCCCGGCGCTTCTGGCGGAACTCGAGGCGTCGACCGACTGCCTCCTGCGCGCGCGGGCGTCTCTGCACTATGCGCTTGGGCGGAAAGTCGACCAACTCTACCTGGACGTGCAGGACGAGGTGGCCGCCGCGTTCCGCCCGGTCGATGCTCCAGGGAGTCTCGAGTCGACGGGCGGGACGCTGCAGGTCACGAGGGAGATCTCTGAGGCAGCGCAGGCCGTGAGCCTTCTCTCCGAGGATATGTGGTCGGCGGCGCTGTCGGAGGCAGGCTCCACCGCCCCGGGTTCCTGGTCGGTCGCTCTCCCCGTTCCCTTGCCGGACGTCGCGGACGAGCGTTGGGAGATCTTGGTCTCGCTCCTGCGTGCCGGTGAGGCGGGCACGTCTCGACTCGAGCGGCTCTCCCGCCGGGGCGTCCTGTCGGCGTGGGTCCCCGGCTGGGAGGGCATCCGCTCGCTTGGTCAGCGCGACGGTCTGCACACCTATACAGTGGATGGCCATTCGCTGCAGTGCGTCGCGTCGGCTGTCGGTCTGGCCGAGG
>CAZDGO010000179.1:0-5326 GCA_964504825.1 uncultured Gaiellales bacterium | reverse complement strand
CACGCTCGCCCATCGCGCCCTGGTGGCGAAGCGTCACTTTTCAGCACCCTGCTAGCCCGAGCCCGACACTCGCGTGGCTACCTTACGGTATCCTGGGGAGGCTGGTTTTCCCATCCCATCCGCCAGCCTGAAGGAAGGAGTAACGTGTCCGCGACGGTAGACCACCGTACGCTGTATCGCCTGCCGTGGAACCTGGCCGACAACGCCATCACGTGGCTCGAGCCCACCACCAAATGCAACCTCTACTGCGAAGGTTGCTACCGGGAGAACGATCCTGCCGGCCACAAGCCGCTGCAGACGGTGATCGAGGAACTCGACACGGTCAAGCGGCTCCGCAATTCGGACGGCATCTCGATCGCCGGGGGCGAGCCGCTGATCTACCCGGACATCGTGGAGCTGGTGCGGTACATATCGTCGCAGGGGTGGAAGCCTATCCTCAACACCAACGGGCAGGCGCTCACCCCGCAGCTGGCCACCAAGCTGCTGGATGCGGGGCTGGTCGCCTTCACCTTCCACGTTGACTCGCACCAGAGTCGGCCGGGCTGGCTTGATAAGACCGAAGAGGACCTCAATGAACTTCGTCTCCGGCTGGCGCGCACTGTGGCGGAGTATGGCAAGGGCCGCATAGCCTGCTCGTTCAATGCCACCATCTATCCGGATACGCTCGATCACGTGCCTATGCTGGTGGATTGGGCGCAGAAACACATAGACATCGTCAACACCATGGTCTTCATCCTTTTTCGCTCGGTCAAGGCAACGTCCAGCTACGACGGATATGTGCGCGGCCAGAAGGTGGACGTAGGCGAACTCGTGTACCAGCTGGACACCCAGCAGGCCTCCAAAGACATCCTGGCGCAAGAAGCCGTCGATCGCATCCGCCGGGCTTACCCCGAGTTCGACCCCTGTGGCTATCTGAACGGCACCGAGGATCCGGCCGCTTTCAAGTGGCTCGTCGGCCTGAGGATGGGCAATTCCCGGCGCATGTTCGGCTGCTGGGACTCGAAGATGATGGAGCGGGTGCAGACACTGCATCACCGCTGGCACGGCACGTACTTGGCTTACTCGCGACCGGGTTTGATGCGCCACGCACGCGTCATGCTGCCGGTTGCACTCGTCAACAAGAGCGTGGCCCGGTCGTTCTGGAACCTCATCAAATCTCCCGGCGACTGGTTCGCCCCCCTCCGCATGCAGACGCTGACGATCATCCAGCCATGCGACATCATGTCCGACGGGCGCCAGAGCATGTGCGACGGCTGCCCCGACATCCTCCCCTACAAGGGACGGCTGGTCTGGAGCTGCCGGGTGGACGAATTGGAGAAATTCGGCGCCTTCGTCACCTTGTCACCTTCCGAACAGGAGCCGGTGGATATGCCCCGGGAGGCCGGGGTTGTCGCCCGGTCTGCCCCGATAGTGTAGCCGCCTCCCTCGGCGCGGTCAGACTTCTCGGCCTCCACGCTTGAAGGTTGCCTACCGCTCCCAGAACGGCCACCCCGAAACTCGGCCAGTTCCACCCGGTCACGCCTGCGTGCCCGAACAGGCCCATCAGGAATCCGCCCAACAGTGCTCCCACGATGCCCACTATGATGTCAAAGAGATGATGCTCCACCACCGCCCGTGGGGAAGTGCAGTGTTCTGTTTGCCTTGCTATAGCGGAGGGAAGATTGTGAGCGGTGATGCGTACCATCGGACATCGTGAGTTGAGATAAGCCGCGAGGAGTATATGCAGCGACAGGCGGACCTACAGTCGAAGGTCTGAAGTGAAAGGGAGGCCCACATGGACTGGAGCATCATCGAGGGCAAATGGAAAGAACTCAAAGGGCAGGCGCGGGAACAGTGGGGCAGGCTGACCGACGACGAGCTTGAGGAAATTGGGGGCAAGAAGGATCGCCTCGTGGGTAAGCTGCAGCAGAAGTACGGCTACGCCTCCGACGAGGCCCATCGGCGTGCGGACGAGTGGGCCAAGCAGCAGGATCCGAAACAGCAGTATGAGGCCGCCAAGACCTCAGTTCTATCCTGGTGGGAGAACCACCGCTGGATTCTCGTTGTCGCGCCGATTGTGCTGCTGCTGGGCCTGTTTTTCTTGGGACGAGCTCTCCGTAGGTAGGCGAGAGTAATCTCGGTCTCTTCTCTGCACCATGCGGCGGGGGGGGGGAGCCCCGTCGCCTCGCGATTCAGCACCGTGATCTACTTTCTCAGGAGGCTCCATGAAAGGGAACGCCAAGCTCATCGAGACGTTGAATTCGCTGCTGTCGGATTAACTGACCGCCATCAACCAGTACATGGTTCATTCGGAGATGTGTGCCAACTGGGGATACGAGAAGCTGCACAAGCATATCGAGAAACGGGCCATCGAAGAGATGAAGCACGCCGAGAAGCTCATCGCCAGGATTCTCTTCCTGGAGGGCACGCCGACGGTGAGCGTTCTCGGGAAGATGTCGATCGGCGCGGATGTTCCCCGCCAACTGGCCGGGGACCACTCACTCGAGACGGGCGCCATCAAGACGTACAACACCGCAATCAAGCAGGCCGGCGATGTGAGCGACTTCGCAACCCGGGAGATTCTCGAGCAAATTCTCCAGGACGAGGACAGGCATATCGACGGGATCGAGGAGTTGCAGGACCAGATCGGGCACATGACGCTTCCCATCTTTCTCTCCACCCAGGTCGGCGGGTAGGGATGAGCGCCCCGCGGCCATCCTCCCGCGTGTGAGGGACGGCCGCAGAATTCGGCCGCCTGCACGAGCGACGCAGGAGGCAAGTACTTGCGGACGCCACTCGAAAGAGGCAGAGATCCGCGCCATCGAAACCCGGTCATTGGGTATCACCGGGGGCATTGCGTTATTCCCCACGGACGACGCCGGCAAGCGGGTTTGTCGTAGGGCAAGGGGCGGGTAGATGACTAATTATACGCTGTCATGGAGTCGGAGTTCCAAGCGAGCAACGTGCGGACGAGTGGGCGAAGCGGCAGGATGGGAAGTATCGAGAATCAGCTTACCAAGACCTAGGTTCTACCTGAAAGAAGTGAATTCAAATGAGTACATGGACCATAATTCTAATCATCGTGGTGTTGGTGCTGCTCTTCGGCGGGGGTGGATGGGGATACAGCAGACGGGGCCGGTAGTAGTCCCGATTCTTCTGTTGCTAGGCCTCTCGATGGTCGATAGGCCGCGGCATTGGTCGATCGGCCGCAGCTAGGTAACCTGCGGGCGGGAGGGCCTGCAGGTTGCGCGCCCGAAGGTGGTGCGTTGCCGTCGTGGCAGCGGTCCACCGAACCCGAATCGCGATGGCCCGCTTTCGTGGCCGTGGTCATCATCATAGCGGGCCAAACATGGGTTGCTGCCAGCCTCTCGTTGCGACCGGTTTGGCTCCTGCCTACCATCGCCGGGATTCTCCTCGTGGCTTCGGTGGCCGTCTATATACCCTCCCGGACCGAGCCAAGCCGAGCCCTGCGGGTGTTCTCCCTCAGCCTCGTAGGTGTGCTCGTCATCGCCGACATGGTCAGTCTTGTCCTGCTCGTGCGCGGGGTTTTTGTGGGGTCACGGCTCAGCCCATCTGGCCTACTGCTCGCCGGAGCCGCGCTCTGGGTCGTCAACGTCGCCGTCTTTGCTCTCATGTATTGGGAACTCGACGGCGGCGGACCTGAGGCCCGCGCCGATGGATGCCAGGACTACCCCGACCTCGTTTTCCCTCAGCAACAGGAGGACCAGCAGGGACTCGCCCCAGCCGACTGGAAACCCACCTTCCCCGACTACCTTTTCGTGTCCCTCACCAGCGCGACCGCGTTCTCGC
Organism: uncultured Gaiellales bacterium; assembly: GCA_964504825.1. GTDB lineage: Bacteria > Actinomycetota > Thermoleophilia > RBG-16-64-13 > RBG-16-64-13 > JAJZQZ01. Next base: position 1,537 of record CAZDGO010000179.1, on the reverse strand, counting down.
CTACCGATGCCATGCCCTACTCGAAGCGGGCCAAGCTTGTGATGGGCATCGAGAGTACGTTCTCGTTCGTCGTCGCCGCCATGCTCGTGGCCCGGGCCATCAATATCGCCCGCGGGTGACGCGTTGCCCTGGTTGGTCTTCGCCTTCCCCGGGGGGTAGACTGGCCGTTCGCCGACGAAGCTTATCAAGGGGGCCCTCATGCGACCCATCTGGCAGATCCGCGACTTCGAGGACAGCGACCTCGATCAGGCAGTCCATCTCTGGGAAGAGACCACTATCGACGGCTCGCCGCCGCTCTTTCGGGTAGCGGAAGTAGTCGCCGCCATCCTCGCCGCCGAACCAGCCCTGGTAGCCGTCGTTGAGGGGCAGGTGATCGGCACCGTGGTCAGCCGTGTCAGCGGCGACCGGGCGTGGATCCTCCGTCTGGCCGTTTCACCCGGCTGGCGCCAGAGGGGCGTGAGGAGCAGTCTGCTCGACGCCATCCACCGGGAGCTGCTCGACAAGGGCGTCCGGCAGACGACGGCCGTGTTCCCGCCCGGAGAGGTCGAGGAGCGGCTCTTCCTGGACCACGGGTTCACCATCCGCCCTGAGGTCACCTACTTCGAACGGTTCCTCCCCGCGCGACCGGCCGAACTCAACCTCCTCGCCGAGTTGGGCGGGCAGCGGATGCGGGCAGGTCTGTGGGACCGGCTCAAAGGCATGGACCGCGAGAAGCAGCTCATCGAACGGCGGATCATCCTGCCCCTCGCGAAGCCGGTCCTTGCCGAACAGCACGGCGTCGAGCCACCCAAGGCGATGGTCCTTTTCGGACCGCCGGGCACCGGCAAGACAACGTTCGCCAAGGGCATCGCATCGCGCTTGGTCTGGCCGTTCATCGAGCTCTTCCCCAGTCGGCTGGCCGCCGGAGGGCGGGACGGTCAGGCCCACGAGTTGCGGCTGTTCTTCAACCGTCTGGCCGAGATCGACGCGGCCGTGGTGTTCATCGACGAGGTCGAGGAGATCGCGCAGAGCCGCGACGAGGCGCCCGTTTCACAGGCGGTGACGAATGAGTTGCTGAAGGCTATCCCGGTCTTCCGCGGCCACGCCAATCGACTCCTCATCTGCGCCACGAACTCGATCCGCACTCTGGACTCGGCGTTCCTGCGGCCCGGCCGGTTCGACCACGTGTTGCCGATCGGTCCCCCCGATGACCAGGCGCGTTGGTCGATATGGGGTCGGTACGTTGAAGGTATCACCGCCGCGGAGGTCGATTTCGACGCTTTGGTCGAGGCGAGCGCCCTCTTCACCCCGGCCGACATCGAGTTCGCCGCCCGCAAGGCCGCCCAATTCGCCTTCGAGCGGGCCGTGTTCGGTGGGGCGGAGGGGAAAGCGGAAGCCGGCGCGGACACCGAGGACTTCCTGCTTGCTATCTCGGAGGTGCGGCCGACCCTTTCCCGGGGAGTGGTGCGCGAGTTCGAAGAGGACATCGAAGATTTCGCCCGGTTCTGACGCGACCGGGTCGCGAGCGGGCTAACCCAGGATGCCGGCTATGCCACCC
>CAZDGO010000178.1:0-5356 GCA_964504825.1 uncultured Gaiellales bacterium | reverse complement strand
CCCGACAAGGTCCACGACCTCGACCAGGTCGCGAACGGTCGCGTAGTACTGGCCGACCGTCTGGAACCGGTCGCCGTACGCCTCATGGAAGCGTGTCGCTGTCGGCGCATCCTTGAGAACGCTGCTCAGCGCGCGGTTGTTCTGCAGGAACCCCATCGGGTGTTTCACGCCGACGAGGTAGAGCATCCGGCGCTTGGTCGTCTGACTGCTGACCAGGTTGAACAGGTCCTTGAAGACGCCGTTCTGTCGGATCGATTCGGGGCCACCGCGCCACTCGATGAACTTGAACTCGGCGACCCGTCGATCGGTCTCGAGATCATGGGCCCGACCCGTGGTGCCGGCGCCGAGCGACAGCCTCTCGACCACCTCACCGGGCTCGAGGATGTACGGGAGGGCATTTAGGATCCCGATCGCATGGACGAGAACGTCGATCTGGGCTGAGACGCGCTTGATGAGCAAGGCAGCGTCGAGAGTCTCGCGGCCAAAGCCCTCGCGCTCGATGACCGTACGAACCTGCGGTCCGTCGGATCCCTGGAGTCGGACCTCCAGCCCTGCGATCCAGGATGTCGGGCCGAGCGACTGCCCGAGCCCCGCAAGCAGCGCCAGAGCCTCCTGAAGGCCCTCGATACGGTTTACTGGCTCATTGCTCACCTTCATCGCATTGGAGCACGCGTCCCAGGCCAGGCCCAGAGCGCCCGGTCAAGGTCACGCATCGACAGGCCGTGCCGCTTCGCCAGCCCGCGGCAGGCCGCGACGTAGTCCTGCCAGAACGTCTCGGAGTACACCGTCCGCTGCGTCTGGTAGCCGAGCGACTCGAGGGCGCGGACGTCGAGGATCGGGTACTGATCTTTGTGCGCGAAGTGCAGGACGACCGACGCGACGGGATAGCCGACGCCGTCGAGTGCGACGAGGACGCCCGCCCTCCGCGGCTCACGAGTTCGAGGATCGAGGGCCGTCCGAGTCGCTGCCTCGATCTCGGCGGCCTCGTTCCGGAGAACCAGCGGCACAGAGCGGCCGCCGGTCTTCCAGCGCACGAGTTCCACGAACTCCGGAGCCGTGAACCAGCCGCGCGTCCGTGCCGGCGTCGCGATGTCACGGATCAGCCCGGCCTCGCCGGGGTAGTCATATCGATTGGCGAGGTCCTGCAGCAGCGACGGGTCGAACTGAAGACGAAAGCGATTCATGTGGCTCCCTGAAGGACACCGGCTTGTGCTTCCCGGGCCGCTCACGCTACGGCCGGCTTTTGAGCCGCTGGAAGAGGCTGGGGTGGGACTTCTTCTCCAGGTCGACGAGGACGACCAGCCACGGCTTGATCGGGCCATCTGGGTCGTCTGGCTCCCGGGTGCGGCCAGTCTCGTAACCGGCCGCTCCGAGAGAATGAAGCGCGTCGACTCCAGGAGTCCGTCTGTCCAGCTGCTCCGCTATCTCACGGCTCTGGAGTCCGAATTCCGCCTCGGGACGGAGTCAACCGTTGGATCGATAACCGAGCGATTTCGAAACGCGGTGCGTACAGAGTCCGGGCGACCAGTCGAAGGGATCAGCCTGGTCCTTTCAGGAGCTGATCGCGAGCTATTTGGTGTGGACGAGATCAGCCTAGGCGGGCGTTCCGATCTAGAGGGACTGATCGGGACTCTCGCCCAGCTCCGCGTGGAACTCGGGGAGAGCCGGGACGCTGGGATCTGATGTTGACGCCCGGTCAGGTCAAGACAAGGATCGACGGAATACTCAGCCAGTACCAGATGACTGTCGGGGCGGCTCCCAGTGTCCTCTCCGCGACGTTGACCTCAGGAAAGCTGTACGAGGCCTGGGTGGTGTGCTCGGTGCTCGATCGCCTACGGTTTGCTGAAGGCTACGACGTCGTGCTTCGTCAGTCGACCAAGGTAACTCTCAAGAGCGCGCCCGGTCCGATCAACCGAAGCTACCCGTATTTCGAGCTGACCGCCTCCGGCCGCCAATCGATCGAAGTCTGGACCGATGTCGAGTTCATGGCCCTTAGTCACGGTCGGCGTGGCGCAACCGGGCGCCCCCTGCTCGGCGACTACCACGAACTCGACGTGGTCGCCGTCGGAGCGGGCACTACCGGGAGACCCAGAAACGACGAGGTACTACTAGGTGTCGAGTGCAAGAACACCGGCTACTCGAAGGACCTGTTGCGGGCGATCCTCGGCGTCCGTCGGGAGCTGAGCCTGCTGGGCCACCCCATCAAGACTCAGTTTCGGACGTGGCCGCGCCCGACTGTTCCCGCCGATCCCCCATCGTGTCTCCTCGTATATTCGACTGATTCCACCGTACTGGCTTACGCCGCTCCAGGAGATGTCTTCGGTATCGACTTCATCCATGAGCCGCTGCCCTGAACCGGGGCTCGTGGCGGACCGAGACGGCCACTGGGCCTCTCTTGTTCGATGGCTCGTCGATGCTCGCCGCCGCCCACGCGGTGAGATCGTGGCGTTCCCCCGGCGAGGCGCCCCCAGAGGCTCACGCTCACGAGTTCTCTTGCCGCCGCTTCAATGAAGTGGCTCGCCTGACCGTGTGTCAGGCGATCGACATCGCACACGTAGTCAGGCGAGGACAGGGTAGGCCACCGGTGTTCGCCGCAGCTCGGGAGTGATGCGAAGTACCCCTCGGTCCAAGTCCAACCGGAACGCTGGCTGTTGAGGCGCGCGGGAGCGTGCGTAAGGGCCCTGCCGATAGCGGATAACCGAGGGGCCCGCCACCCGGCGGCTTCGTTGCCGCCCCTTGCCCCCTAACCAGAGCATCCCCCTTCGAATTCTGTATTTGGGAGGCCAACAGTTGGCGCTCCTGATGTAAGCCGAAGTTTGTAGTCCAGGGGTTGTAAAGCGGTCCGCTCCGGGACGATCGTGAACGAAGTCAGCAAGAGCTCCACCTTGTCGTAGGTTTTGCAGGTCCGAGGGTCGGCCAACTCGATGACGCCCTCCTGTGGTGGAGAAGCTTCATTCAGAAGAACAAGCCGCGCGCCCTGAGGCACGACCCAAGACCATCCCGCCCGATTAGTGTGGATTGAGATAAGGATGGGTTCGTTCGCGTTGGCGACGTCCACCTTCCAACTCGGCGGGCCTGTAGGCGCGAAGCCACATGCACCTATGACGCTCGCTGCGAGGACAAGAGCGACATTGAACAGCCCGATGCGTGCGGACCGCGGCATCGCCCTCACCCGGTGACTCTACACCGTGGATCTGACGGCTGCGGAGACCACACTTGAGCTCAGCCGCGCAAACGGCTGGACGCAGGCGCCGACGGGGCACATACTTCGGCGCGAGCGCGCCTCAGGGTCTCAGGAGGGGATGATTGTGACCCAGTCAGTCACTCTTAGGGCGGCACGTCGGGTCGCCCTGCTGGTATCGACGTGCGTGCTCGGTGGTCTCCTCCACCCGGCGGGCGGCCTTGCCGGGCCCCAGCCTACGGCCGTGCCGAGTGCGGCGAGCGCGGACGCCATCCGCTTTCGGACGGAAATGGGGTTGGCGGCGGACCGAGAGACTGTCGAGAGTCTTGCCGCGACACGTCCGCTGTCCCCAGCCTTCGGCATCCCGCTGACCTCGGAAGAGGAGGCGATCCTGGTCGAGCGCTTGCGCATTCAATCTCAATTGAACGCAGTCCGGTCCTACGCCAGGACTGAACGAGCCACGTGGGGTGGTCTTTGGCTTAGTTATCCGATTGGCGCAACGGTGGGGCACGCCACTACTGTAAACATGGCCATGACCAAGGTCCCCGCGGGCCTGGATGCCGCGGCGCTCAGCGCGCTCCTTCCCGAGGGCGCTGACATGGTTACTCACGAAGCCCGATTCACTCTTGACGAGCTCGAGGCACTCCACTCGGTCATTGCAAAGGAGGTCGACTTCTTCAAGGCGATCGGGACGGAGATCTACTCGGCCTCCACGGACGTTCGTACAAATGTCGTCGAGATCGTCGTGGCAACCCTAAGTGCAGACATCGACCGAGCGATTCGGGCTCGCTTCCCCGAGGGAATGGTGCGGCCGATCGTTGGTGGGCCCGTCCTTCCGGACGCCTGCATCCGGACCAACTGCGGTCCACCTTGGCGGGGAGGCATCCGGATTACGCGGGCCGGGCCCGCGTCGTGCACCTCTGGTTTCGTAGCCGTGAAGGGCTCCAGTTATGCGGTTTTGACCGCCGGGCACTGCGGAACCGCCACCTGGAGGCAGGGCTCGACAAGCGGCACGATCATCGGCACAACGTCGGAGAACTACTGGGTCAACATGACCGATGCCGACGTTCAGGTCATCCCATTTACTCCTGCGACCGAAAGAGACGACGACTACCTCACAGGGAATGTGCTGTGCAATCCGTGCGCGATGGCGGACGTCCGCATCGCCGAATGCAAGTGTGACGAGATCGGGCAGATAGTGCGGAACAGCGGGGCGTTCACCGGGACGACGGCGCCAGCCACGCTTGTCCACACCAGCGTCACGCACTTCTACATGGGCAATACCTACATCCGACAAAGGCGGGCGACGTATCCCAGGGCCCTTGGGGACAGCGGCGGGCCTGTGACGACTGGATCGGGCTCACCGGTTGTATGGGATGTCGCAGTTGGCCTGCACTCGGACTTCCAAGTAATCTCTGGAACGCAGTACGCGATCTACTCGCATATCGCCGAGATCAAGGAGATTTCGGGCTGGAGCGTCTACACCACCGGCGACTAGGATGAGCCCTACCCACGCACACAGAGTGGCCGCGATGTGCGGTCGCTGTCCAACGGTGTCACTTTCGGTCGAGCGGCGAGTGGCGAAGATCGCAGGGCTTCGTGGCTGCCTAGCGCTCGAGGCCCAGGTCGCGCACCTGCAGATGGGAAGCGGGCGCCTTGGGAGCTCGACGGTCAGCGTGGGCCTGGCCCGGAGTCGCCACGCGCCTGCTGTCGCTTCCGAGGCCTCGTTCGCGCTGGTGCCTGGGGTTTGCCGCGGACTGAGCGCCTACGCGCACTGGAATTAGGCAGCTCGGGGTGGCCCACATTTCTCCCGTTGGCGCTCGCCGCGCCGCTAGTTCCTCGAACAGCGGTCGCCCCTTCTCGCTGTGAAGTTGTGCCTGGGTCAACCCTGCCTGGTCGCCAAAGAACGGGCCGAGCTCGTACGGTCCCTCCCGCCCATCGAATCGACATACAAGATGACGCCCGGGCAGCGGGTGCCAACCGAACGGGTCTGCCGAAGTACTAGAAATGGAGCGGATTGAGCGCGCCTCAAGGACGACGCCGAGTTCAGGGCGGCAGTGGTGGAGCGTGGCGAGATCACCATCCGTCGGGTGCCCTGGGCGGTGGGCGCGACCGAGACCGGGGAAGGCGAGACCCTCGCCATCCCGGCCAGTGACGAGAACGTGGCTCGTCTCT
>CAZDGO010000177.1:0-5373 GCA_964504825.1 uncultured Gaiellales bacterium | reverse complement strand
CATCCCCGGATGGGAGTCGTTCCCGCCACGAGCGGGCCGGGATCAGGACCGGCTGGAGCGCAGGCTGTTGGCGGCACTCGCGCCCGGACGAGTCTTCAACCCCCACCTTTACAACGAGACGACGGTCGCGCGCGGGAGCGACCAATGACCGGCGGCATCCCTAGGCGGCCACCGACCGGCTCCTGGTCGACCTCGCCGACACCCCCGGCAGCCCAGGCGGAGATCGACCGCTGCAACAAGTGCGGGCTCTGCATGGCCGGCTGCCCTACATATAAAGAGCTCCCTCTGGAATGGCTGGTTACCCGCGGGCGGGTGTCACTGCTGCAGGACGTCCTTGCTGGGCGCCTCGACCCGGACGACCCCAGCTTTCGGGAAGCCATCGACTCGTGCCTCAAGTGCCGTGCGTGCGTCGCGCATTGCCCGCCGGAGGTGCAGATCGACCAACTGATTGTTTTTGCGCGCGCCGCCCGCCGGCAGCGGCACGGCCTCAGCAGACTCGAATGGTTGCTCTACCGGGTGTTGCCCGCGCGACCCTGGTTGTTCCGCGGGCTTGTTCTTGCGGGATATGCCGCCGAAAAGACCGGGTTCCGCACCTTGGCGCGACACAGCGACGCGCTGCGGCGGTTTCCCGGCCTGCAGCGCGCCGTAGATGTTGGGCCCTCATTACCCCTTGTCTCCGGCCGGCAGCTGATCGAACGGCAGGGGAGTCGCGACGGCCCGCTGGAAAACCCGCGTGACCGGGTGGTGTACTTTTTGGGTTGCGCCAAGGACTTTCTGTATCCCCGGGCCGCGCTGGCGACCTATCGGGTGCTACGGCGCAACAGGGTGCACATCGAGATGCCGCGGGTGGTTTGTTGCGGTCTCCCGGCGCACTCGGCCGGCGACCTGGAAGGCGCCCGACGGCTGGCTCGTTCGAATATTCGCGCGTTGCGCTCCACAGGGGTTCGAGCCATCGTAGTGGATGAATCGAGCTGCGCCTCTCACCTGCGGCACTTGGGAGAGCTCTTCGCCGGGCAACCGGAGGAGGAGGCCATGCAGCACCTGGCTGAACGGGTGGTCGATCTGTCTGTCTATCTGGACCGGTTGGGCATCGATATCCCGGGACCCCTGCCCGGGCGCGTGGCCTGGCATGACCCGTGCCACCTGCGCCACCATGAGGGAGTCGTCGACGCGCCGCGCAACCTGATCCGCCTGGTGCCGGGCGCGGAACTGGTGGAGTCGGCCCATGAGCCGGGTTGCTGCGGCGGAGCGGGGGCCGTCATCCTTACCCAGCCGGAGCTCTCGGATGCGATACTGGAACGCCGCCTCGCCGGGTTCCGCGCGGCTGGAGCCGAGACCATCATCACCAGCGGTCCCTCCTGTGTGACCCAGTATCGGCGGGCAATAGACGGGTTGCCGGTGCTGTACCTCTCGGAATACCTGGAGCGGGCCTACGCCGCGGAGTGAGCGGAGCCGCTGGTCGCGGCCGCAGTCCATCGCCGTCTTGACGTCCATAGCCGGGCTCTTTACAAACCTCGTGACACCCGCTACACTGGTTATTAACTGACCGGCCAACCAATTAATTCTGGGACGGGTCGGAGGTCGGGGGGATCGCCCGTATCGCGCCCGTTTCGCGAAGGAAATCAGAGGTCGATCGATGGCTCTCTCGTCTGGTGTCGCCGCTCCCCAGAAACTCGGAGTCGACACGTTCCAATGGTGGTACGACAACCGGCACGAATACGCCCGAGAGTGGAAGGAGCGCACGGGCAGGAAGGTCGTGGGCGCCTTCTGCACGTACGTGCCCGAGGAGATCGTCTACGCCGCCGACATGATCACGGTGCGGGTACTCGGCGGCCACGAGCCTCAGGATGTCACCGAGCCTTACATCTTCGGCATGTACTGTCCGTTCTGCCGGGATAGTCTTGCCCAGGGGCTGAAGGGGCGTTACGACTATTTCGATGGCATCGTGCTCGCCCATTCGTGCATCCACTTCCGCCAGACCTACGATAGCTGGAAACTGCACGTCGGAGCCCCCTTCGACTACTACATCCCTATGCCCAACCAGGTGCAGAGCCCCCACGCGCGCGGCTTCCTGCGCGACGAGTTGGTGAAGTTCAAGGCCTTCATAGAAGAGCAGATCGGCCACGAGTTGACCGATGCCGACCTCGACCGGGGCATCGCCATCGTCAACGAGAGCCGGCGGCTGCTGCGCCAGATGTACGAGTACCGCAAGCGCCCGAATCCACCAGTGACCGGTCTCGAGTGCATGTACATGGCCATCACCGCCCAGTTCATCGACAAAGAGGAGCATAACGCCGCCCTCCGTGCGGCCATCGCCGAGATCGAGGCGGGCCGCGACTTGGGCCGGGGTGGCTCCATCCGGCTCATGACCGTGGGTTCCGAGAACGACGACCCCGACTTCTTGCAGATGTCCGAGGCGCTGGGAGCCACGATCGTCATCGATGACCAGTGCGCGGGCTCCCGGTCGTTCTGGAACGAGCTGGTGCCGCAGGACGATCGCCTGCAGGCCATCGCCGACCGCTATATCGACCGCCCGGCCTGCCCCACCAAGGACTATCCGGAGCGGACGCGCTTTCCCCACGTGCTCGGCCTGGCCAAGGATTGGGGCGTGCAGGGCGCCATCATCATCCAGCAGAAGTTCTGCGATCCGCACGAGGGCGATATCAAGCCTCTGCGCGAGTATCTGGAGTCCAACGGCGTTCCTACCGTCTTCCTGGAGTTCGACGCCACCAACCCCATCGGGCCGTTCCGCATCCGGGTAGAAGCCTTCCTCGAGACCCTGCGGACCGAGGACCTGTTCGGCGACGATGACGACCTCTTCTAAAGCTCGTTTCGGAACGAAACCTTGGCCGCCGCGGCCGCACTTGACGGCGCGATGCGGCGTCCTCGGTCGCGCCCGTAGCGCTGCTACGCCCGCTCCCTGCGTCCTTGCCTCACATCCGCCCATCGCGCCCTGGCGGCAAAGCGTCTTTCCGAAACGAGCATAGGGGAAGGTACGATGACCCTCGCTATCGACCTCAAGCGCTATCCCACCGAGCCCTTCAAGTGTTGGGGAAAAGCGAAAGACATCCGCAGCCGCTACTACCAACGCTTTGCCGACACCGAGAACTACCCCGGCCTGCGCTGGGTAGGCAGCGCTTGGACCGCCGACGCCATCCCGGCCGGTCTGGGAGACGACCTTTACCTGCTCACCTCGGAGCCGTACGGAGCCAGCCTTGCCTTCAACAGCTCCCTGAACCGGCGCCTGCAGGAGGAGGCGGAATCCCGCAACTGGGCGCACGACCTCTGCGCCTACATGCGCAGCTACTGGGGCTCCATGTACCTGGACGAGTACCTGGTGGGCGACGAGCTGGTGCCCTGGCCGCACGTGGACTTCATCTGGCAGATGCAGATCTGTTGCAGTCACTCCAAGTGGTACCAGGCCGTGAGCGAATACAAGGGCGTGCCGCAGTACTACTTCGACATCGGCGTGGGTCCGTACGACCTGCGCAAAGCGGCTACCGCCGAAGGCATGGAAGCGTCGAAGCTGCAGTACGTGGTCAACCAGTGGCTTACCGGCATCGAGTTCCTCGAGAAGACCACCGGCCGCGCATTCGACGACGAAAAGATGTATCGGGCCATGGAGAACGAGTTCCGCTCCACCAGCCTGTGGGCCGAGATCTGCACCCTGAACAAGGCCGTTCCCGCGCCCATGGACGAGAAGAGCATGTATGCGTTCTACGTGCTGGGCACGCTGAACAAGGCGTCGAAGGAAGTGGCCGACTTCTACGAAGAACTCCGCGACGAGATGAAGGACCGCGTGGCTCGGGGCATCGGCTCCCTGGCTACGGAACGGTCGCGGGTCATCAGCGACTCGCAGCCGCCCTGGGGTTTCCTCTCGGTGTATCGCTACATGGAGAAGTTCGGTGTGGTATCGGTGGGCTCGATGTACACCTTCGGACTGGAGGGCATCTTCCAGGAAGAGCCCGACGGCACTCTGCGGCAGCGCATCACGCCGATGGACCGGGGCGTAGAATTGACCAGCCGGGAGCAGGCCCTGACCGTGTATGCCGACTGGTTCCTCTCCAAGCCCATGTATCAGATCTTCTATGGCTCCAAGAACAAGAGCGATTTCATGAACAAGATCATCGCGCAGTGGAAGATCGACGGGGTGCTGATCCACCTCAATCGGGGTTGCGAGGGCACGGTCATCGGCAGCATGGAGAACCGGCTGGCTATCGCCGAGACCGGTGTGCCGGTGATGACCTATGAGGGCAACATGGGCGACGAGCGCGAGTTCGACATGGGGCGGGTTATGAGCCGCATCGACTCCTTCATGGAGACCCTTGACCTAGAACTCATCGAGTAGGGGAGGGCAGATGATCGTCGCCGGCATCGACGTCGGGTCGAAGAACATCCACGTGGTCGTGTTGAAGGACGGCCAGGTGGCCTCAAGAGTGGCCGTGCCCTCTGGTTTCGAGCAGGAAGAGGCGGCGCGTAGCGGTGTCGCCGAGGGCGCCGCTGCCGCCGGGGTCACCGTGGAAGACATCGACTACATGGTCGCCACCGGGGTGGGCCGCAAAGCCATCCCCTTCGCGCAGCACCTGGTCACCGAGGTGGCCGCCGATGCGAAGGGCGCTCACGCCCTCCTGGCGGCGGTACGCACCATCATCGATGTGGGCGCCGACGAGGCCCGGGCCATCAGGGTCGACGCCGCCGGCAAGGTGGTCGACTTCGCCGCCAACGAGAAGTGCGCTGCCGGCGCGGGGGCGTTCGTCGAAGCCATGAGCCGGGCGCTGGAAGTCAGCCTGTCCCGCTTCGGCGAGATCTCCCTGGAATCCACTGAGACCATCCCCATGAACGCTCAGTGCACGGTGTTCGCGGAGTCGGAAGTGGTGAGTCTGATCCACTCCAACACCTCTCAGAAGGACATCGCCAAAGCGGTGCATGACGCCATGGCCGGGCGGGTATCGGCCATGGCCCGGCGCGCCGGCCTCGAGGCCGCCGTGGTCATCGGTGGCGGAGTGGCCCACAACGCAGGGTTCGTCAAAGCGCTTAAGGACACGCTAGGCGTGGGTGAGCTGCACGTACTGCCCGACCCGGAGTACCTGGGCTCGTACGGTGCGGCGTTGATCGCGGCGGACCTGCTGAAGAGAGAGGAGCAGGCATGACCGAAGAAAAGCAAGAGTTTTGGCGCTGGACAGAAAAGATCTGGCGGGCCGACGGGGTCGACTGGAAGGACGCCGGCAGCATCACTGTGGGCATCGACGTGGGCTCGGTGAGCTCGCAGGCGGTGGTGCTGACCGACGGCAAGCTCTACGCGTTCCACTCCACCCGCACCGGCTCGAACAGCCCGGACAGTGCCAAGAAGGCCTTGGGCGGCGCGCTGGAAGG
>CAZDGO010000176.1:0-5374 GCA_964504825.1 uncultured Gaiellales bacterium | reverse complement strand
TGAGGCCGGCATCCTTCGTGGCCTGCCGCTGGGCGTCATCGAAATACGCCGGCATGGTGACCACCGCCTCGGTCACCTCGGTGCCAAGGAACGCTTCGGCATCCCGCTTCAACTTTTGCAGGATCATGGCCGAGATCTCCGGGGGGCTAAACTGCTCGCCTTTGATATCTACGCGTACGTCGCTGTTCGGACCCTCCACGACTTTGTAGGGGATGATCTTCATCTCCTCGCTCACGTCCCGATACTTCCGGCCCATGAAACGCTTAATAGAGAAGATCGTATTCTCCGGATTGGTGACCGCCTGCCGCTTGGCGACCGTGCCTACCAACCGCTCGCCATTCTTGGCGAATGCCACGACCGACGGCGTGGTGCGACCACCCTCAGCGTTGGGGATGATGGTCGGTTCCCCACCCTCCAGCACTGCCATGGCCGAGTTTGTCGTGCCTAAGTCGATACCGATGATCTTGCCCATGACAACCCCTCCGAACTCCGAGTAGTATTCGTGTAGCCTGTGCCTAGTATAAAATATGAGTCTTCGTCTGTCAAGTCGTGCTCCACCCGCATGCCCTGTCGTACTTCGCACGATGAAGCGCTTCCGCTACAATAGTCATATGCGGTCGAGTCACCACACGCGGATAACCAGGCGGAAACGCCGGCACGGACGACGGGGGCTGACCCAAGCCATCATCGTGGTCCTGCTTTGCACCCCCTTTCTTGTCGCCATGGTCGGACTCGGCGTCTTCACCGTGGGTGTTCGCACCGCGGCCGCGATCAGCGCGGAGGCGCCCAAGCTAGAGGATCAAAAGAAGGTGGTGCTCGCGGAGACCTCGCGTATCTACGCCGCCGACGGCACGCTCCTCGCCTACCTGCACGGCACCGAGAACCGCACGATCATCGGGGGCGAACGCATCCCCCAGGTGGTCAAAGACGCCGTGGTGGCCATCGAGGATGAACGGTTCTACCAGCACAACGGCGTCGATTTTCAGGGAGTGGTGCGCGCCTTGGCGCGCGACCTAGAGGCCGGTCGTGTCGTGGAAGGTGCCTCCACGATCACCCAGCAACTCGTGGGGAACCTGTATCTCGACCGGCGCGACACCTCGATCGACAGGAAGTTCCAGGAGATGGTCCTCGCCTGGCAGCTCGAGACCAAGATGTCCAAGGACGAGATCCTCGACCAATACCTCAACACCGTCTACTTCGGATCGAACGCGTACGGAGTGCAGACCGCGGCGCGCACCTACTTCGACAAAGATCCCAAGGACCTCGGTCTGGCCGACGCCGCCCTTCTCGCGGGTCTGCCTCAGGCTCCCACTGCATACTCGCCCCGTCAGCATCCCGAGGCGGCCCGCGAACGCCGCAACATAGTACTGGCCAAGATGTACAGCAACGGCTTCATCAGCTACAAACAGTACTCAGAAGCTGCCATCTCTTCCCTCGGGCTCGCGCCGTCATCCCCCTACACCAAGGTCCAGGAGCCCTACATAGTGGCCTACGTGCGCAAGCAACTCATCGACATGTTCGGCGAGGACAAGGTTTTCAAGGGCGGCCTCTCCGTGGAAACCACCATCGAGCCCACGTATCAGCAGTGGGCATCGGAGGCCATCGCCGACACGCTGAACGAGAAGGGTGACCCCTCCGGAGCCCTTGTGGCCATCGAGACGCGCACCGGGCACATCAAGGCCATGGTGGGCGGCACGGACTACGACAGATCCAAATTCAACCTGGCTGCCCAGGGCCGGCGGCAACCGGGCTCTGCGTTCAAGACCTTCGTCCTTGCCGCCGCCGTGGAGGAGGGCATCGACCCCTACTCCACCTATTATGAGTCGATGCCCCTGTCTATCGACCTACCGGGCAGCCGAGAACCCTGGAATGTCTCCACGTATGGCCATAACTACTACGGTAGCTCGAGTGTGGTCAAAGCGACCCTGCGCAGCGACAACACGGTGTACGCCCAGATGGCCCTCGACGTGACACCGGAGCGCATCGTCGATATCGCCCACCGCATGGGTATCACCAGCCAACTCGACGCGAATCCGGCGATGGCCCTAGGCGGTCTCAAGTATGGTGTCTCGCCTTTGGAGATGGCCTCCGCCTACGGCACGCTGGCCAACGAAGGCAAGCACGTGGAATCAACCGCCATCTTGAGGGTAAAGGATGCCTCGGGCAAAGTGATCTGGGAGGCGGAACCGAAAGAGACCCAAGCGATCTCAGCCGGCGTAGCCTACGTGGTGAGCCGGATCCTCGAGATGAACGTGCAAAGCGGCACCGGAAAGCGCGCTCGGCTCTCCGTGTCTGTGGCGGGAAAGACCGGCACCGCCCAGGAGTGGCAGGACGCCTGGTTCTGTGGTTTCACCCGCTCACTCTCAACCTCCGTGTGGGTGGGATATCCCAAAGCGCAGATCAAGATGCGCGACGTGCACGGCATCCGGGTGACCGGCGGCAGTTTCCCCGCCGAGATCTGGGCCGCGTTCATGCGCAATGCCATCGCGGACTACCAGACCGAGGAGTTCCTCCGCCCGGCGGTGATGGTGAAATACAACTACGACTTCAAGAGCGACTGGGCCGTCGATCCCACCACGTCGTCGAGCAGCAACAGCAGCACGACGCGCAACTCACTGGCCCCGCCCCTCACCAACCCGGGCTCGGGCGGCACGGGGACGACCCATCCGACTCAGACAACGGCGCCCGAAACCGACGCCACCAACCCACCGCCCACGACGCAACCCTCGGGGCCCTGACCACGACCACTCCCACGGCGCCGGTGCATCCCTGATCGCACGGGCGTCGTTCCAAGACGAGCTCTAGGCGCCCGGGTAGCGCACCAGTCCGGCGAGAACCCAGACGGCGGCGGCGATGCCCACCGCGACCAGAGCCTCCGGAGCGTCCGGCACCTGCAGCGCCCGACGCCACCCCCGCACCGGCCGCTCGAGCACCGCGATCACGCGCAGGCCGACTACCGAGAAGAGCAGCGTAGCTAACGTCCGGGCCTGCTCCAACGAAGCCCCCATATCGCGGGTGACCACGAAACACAGGAGCACCGCGGCTGCGGCGATCACTCCCATCGGCACAGTGAACCGGGCGACTCGGCGGGCGAACCCCGGCCGGTACCGCCGCGTGTTGGGAGCGAGGGCCAGGAAGAACGCCGGGATGCCGATAGTAGCCGAATCGATGAGCGTGAGCTGCCGGGGCATGATTGGGTAGGGCAGAGCCAACAGTCCGATGACGACCGCGACGATCGCCGCCCAGACCGTCTTGGTGACGAACAGATTGGCCACCCGCTCGATGTTGGCGGTGACCCGGCGGCCCTCCGCCACGACGCCCGGCAAGGTCGAGAACCGGCCGTCGAGAAGGATGAGTTGCGCCACGTGTGCCCGCTGTGCTGCAGCGCCGTCACCATCGCGCGTTTCTGGTCGGGGGTGACGCGGCCGAAGACGGCAGTCTGCTCCATCACCTCTTTGAGCGCCTCTCCTTCTGGCGAGTTGCGCGCGTCGACTGCCGGGGAGGCGCCGGGAACGCCCGCCTCGTTGGCGACCGTCTCGACCGTTGCGGCATTGTCGCCCGAGATGACCTTCAGGGCGACACCTTGCTCGGTGAAGTATCGGAGCGTTTCGGGAGCGTCCGCACGCACATGCTCCCCCAAGAGGACAAGCCCTACCGGCACGAGTCCGCCCGGGAGGCGGTCGTCGGCTACTGCCGGCAGTTCCTGCACAAGCACGTTCCGCCGAGCCAGTACCACGGCCGACACCGCGAAGGCGATGCTTGTCAGAAGAACCAACCCCTGCGGAACCATAGCCACCAAAGCGGCCACCGTGTTGGTCACGCTATCGGCCACGCTGACAGCGGCGCGCGACTGGCTCCAGATGAGCAGCGCAGCCACCGGCACGATGCCCAGGCCAACGACCTTCAAGAAGCCGTTGACGCCATCCTGCAGGTCGGAACGCATGCGCGCGTAGCGCCGCCCCTCGCCCGCTATGCGCTGCGCGAAGGCCTGGGCACCCACAGCGGTGACCCGGAAGAGGCCCGCCCCCGCCACAACGAAGCTCCCCGACAACACGCCGGCGCCCTCGCTCTTCAAGACCGGCACAGACTCTCCGGTCAAGAGCGACTCGTCGACCTCCAAGCCTTCGGACTGGAGCATGTCACCGTCGGCCGCAATCTGATTCCCGGGCGACAGGCGTACAACCTCGTCAACCACTATCTCAGCGATGCGGATATCCTGTTCCGTCCCGTCACGGACAACCCTCGCTGTGGGCGAGGTGAGCAAAGAGAGTCGATCGAGCGTGATCTTTGCCCGGAGCTCCTGAGCGATTCCGATAACGGCGTTGATCACTACGATCGACCCGAAAAGACCATCTCTCCACGAACCAAACGTGATCATGCAGACGAAGAGAACCCCGAGGATCAGGTTGAACCAGGTGAAGATGTTGGCACGAACGATGTCCCACGCCGAACGACTGGTGCGGTTGGGTAGAGTGTTGACGTTGCCCGCGGCCACGCGCGCCCGGACCTCTTCCGAAGTAAGCCCCCCGGCGGCGGCTCCGTTCACGCCCTGTTTGCGGCCTCGTCCACGCCTGCAGCTCCGTCGCCCATCCGCCGCCCCCAGTCATCGCTCACGCTCGTTGCCGACATCAGTGTACCGTTCGGCGAACCCCCGAGCCCTTGACATATATGAGTCTTGAGGTATAAGATTTTATGCGCTTGATACCATTAGTGCGCCACGCGCGGCACGGCCGAGACACCAAGGAGCGCTCCCGACATGCAGCTCGACAAGTTCACACTCAAGGCCCAGGAAGCGCTGGCGGAAGCCCAGCAACTTGCCCAGAGCCGCGGCCACGCACAGTTGGAAGCCGAGCATCTGTTGCTCGTTCTTCTCGGCCAGGATGGCGGCCTAACCACCCCTATCCTGGAGAAGATCGGGGCCAATCCTCACACGGTTCGCGCCGAGATCGATGCGCGCCTCGGCCGGCTATCGACGATCACCGGCTCTGCTCAGCTTTCGGTGAGCAACGAGGTACGTCGAGTCCTCGACACCGCCCAGCGAGAATCGGAGAAGATGGGCGACACCTATGTTTCGACCGAGCACCTGCTCATGGCTCTGGCCGCCGACGGCGGCTGGGCGGCCGACCTGCTCAAGCGCCACGGCGTCACCCACGATGGCGTGCTCACCGTCCTCAAAGACCTGCGGGGTTCCCAACGGGCTGACTCCGCCGAGGCCGAGGACAAGTACCAGGCCCTCAAGCGCTTCAGCCGCGACCTCACCGAGCTGGCCGGCCGAGGCAAACTTGACCCCGTGATCGGGCGCGACGACGAGATCCGTCGCGTAATCCAGGTGCTCAGCCGTCGCACCAAGAACAACCCCGTGCTGATCGGCGAG
>CAZDGO010000175.1:0-5383 GCA_964504825.1 uncultured Gaiellales bacterium | reverse complement strand
GCAGGGAGAGCACGTGAGGTAGTCTCGCCGCGGCACGTGTGAGCCCTCACCGGGAATTCTCGCCATATGCCTCGAGAATGCGATCCATTTCCGCGTGCACCGCGCCATCCACGGACCGGCGCCCCGCATCCGCCGCGAACCATGCTAGCGTGCGGCGGATGCCCTCCTCGAAGGGCACAATGGCCTGGAAGCCAGGTACGAACGACTTGATCTTGGTGTTGTCGAACACCGTGCTCCACGTCTTGTCGCCGAGCAGACTGCCGGACATCTGCGGCGCCATTCGCGCGATGAAGTCAGACGGGATGTGCACGATATCGGCCTCGACACCCAGAGCCTCGGCGATGGTCTGGTAGATCTGATTCCACGTCAACACTTCGTCAGTCGTGATGTGGAACGCCTCGCCCAGCGCTTTCTCGTTGCCGAGCAACCCGAGGAACCCTCGCCCGAAGTCGTCCGCGTGCGTCACGACCCACAGCGACGAGCCGTCGCCATGCACGATGATCGGCAGGCCCCGCAGCAGCCGATCGGCGAGCGTGTAGGTTCCCCACCCCCCGAGGGCGATCGGGAGATTCGAGTCGTAGGTCATGGAAGGACGCACGATCGTCGCGGAGAAACCCTCATCGCGGTACGCCCGCATCAGACGTTCCTCGCACGCGATCTTGTTGCGGGAGTAGTCCCAGTACGGGTTGTGCAACGGCGTCGACTCGGTGATGAGGTAGTGGGCCGGCGGCTTCTGATACGCCGAGGCCGAGCTGATGAAGACGTACTGCTCGACCCGGCCCGCGAAGAGAGCCAGATCGCGCTCGATGTCATCCGGCGTGTAGGCGATCCAGTCGACGACGACATCAAACTCCACGTCCGGCAGCGCGGCGTGAACCTCGTCCGGGCGGTGGATGTCGGCGGTCACGCTCTGGCTGCCAGGCAGAGGCGCGCTCCGCGCTCCGCGATTGAGCACGTAGAGCTCGAAGCCTTCGGCGATCGCCATCCGGCTTACCGCCGTGCTGATGAATCCGGTTCCCCCGATGAACAGCACTTTCATTGCAGGCTACTCCTTATGCTTGAGGAGCGACCGAGCCCTGAATAGGGCTACCATAAATGATGCACCTGCGCGCGAATGTGACGGTCGTAGACTGCTCGGATCTGCTCCATTGTGGAATCTGACAGCGGAGGCAGGTCGGCCGCATGGGTGTTGTCCTCCGCCTGAGCGGGACGCTTGGCTCCCGCTATCGCGCATGTCACGTCCTCGAACATCAGGATCCACCGCAAAGCCATCTCCGCCATGGTGGCTTCCGGCGGAACGAGCGGGCGCAATTCCTCCGCGGCCCGCAGCCCAGTGTCATAATCCACCCCCGCGAACGTCTCGCCACGATCGAACGACTGGCCCTCACGGTTGAAGCTGCGATGATCATCGGGCGCGAAGGTGGTCGCGCGGGTCATCTTGCCGGCGAGCATCCCGGAAGCCAGCGGCACGCGTGCGATGATGCCCACGCGGCGGCGTTTGGCCTCCGGGAAAAAGTCCTCCGCGGGTCGCTGTCGGAAGATGTTGAAGATGATCTGGACGGCCTGCACGCCGGGGAACTCGATGGCTTTCAGAGCGTCCCCGATCCGTTCCACACTCACGCCGTAGTGGCGCATCTTGCCTTGCTGCACCAGATCGTCGAGGATGCCGAACGTTTCGGGGTTGTAGACCTCGACCGGCGGAACGTGCAGTTGCATGAGGTCGATCGTCTCCGTCCCGAGATTCCGCAGACTGCTCTCGACGAAGGCGGTCATGTTCTCGCGCGTATAGCCTTTGGGGTCGGGGTTGACCCGCACTCCCATCTTCGTGGCGATGTAGAACGGCTCGCGTCGTTCCCGGCGCAATTGGCCCAGCAGCGGCTCGCTGCCATACACGTCAGCCGTGTCGAAGAAGTTGACGCCGAGATCCAGAGCGCGGTTGAGGGTAGCAAGCGATTCGCGGCTGTCCACAGGCCCCCATGAACCGCCCATCGCCCATGTGCCGAGGCCGACGGTCGAGACCTTCCAGCCCGTGCGTCCGAGTTCGCGGTATTCCATCTTGCTTCTCCTCTGGCCACTGCCAAGTGCGCCGAACAAGCATTATCCAGTCTGCCGAACTCCACGAAGGCAGCTTTTGATCTGTCTTGATATCGCCACCGGTCGCAGCGCGCTAAGGCGCCAATCTCGCTGCCGCGGCGGAAAACGGGATTCTCGACTTCGCCAGCCGCGTAGATAGGCAGACTGTATAGGTCGCCCCATCACCCGTCAAGCGGGCTGCGTATCCCGCGCCCCCCTTTGATCAACACTCCCGTGTTGATCATGGTGCACCTCCATGAGACCGAAGGCGACACCCAAACCCGCGCCGATGCCGATCCAGTTCGCCGGCACGTCGTCTTCAATCTCGCAGGCGTGATTCAGATTCGCCACACCCGCGTGGCGCGCTGTTCCACCTCAGATGATGATGCGAAGGGCTTCGAGGAGGCGGTCGACGTCGTCGGTACTGCTATATGGTGCGAGCCCGAGTCGGATGCCGCCGGCTTCGCCGAGTCCGAGCCGTCTTGAGGCTTCGAGAGCGTAGAAGGAACCGGCCGGTGCGTTGATGTTGAATTGCCCTAGTCGGGCTGATACCTCTCGAGGTTCCATGCCGTCGACGGTGAAGAGCAGGGTGGGCGTTCGCACTCGCGCGAGTGAATAGGCAGTGATCCGGGGGTGCTCTGCGAGTCCGTCTTCAATGAGCCGACGCAGGCCGTCCTCGTGCTGGTCTATCGCGGCCATCGAGCTTTCCAGCTGTGCCCGGCGAGATGATGACGAGGAGTCTCCGAGGTTGGCTAGGAAGTTCACTGCCGCGGTCGTGCCTGCCAGGAGCTCGTACGGAAGGGTGCCGAGCTCGAATCGTTCGGGCACGGTGGACGCAGACGGCAGCAGCTTGTCAGGAGCCAACGTTTCGAGGAGAGCAGGTGATGCGACCAGCACGCCGCAGTGTGGTCCGCAGAACTTGTAGGGAGAGCAGCTGTAGAAGTCCGCGCCCATTTCCGATACGTCAACGAGCGCATGGGGGGTGTTGTGGACTCCATCGACGTACAGAAGGGCACCGCGCTCGTGAACCCTTTCGGCGATCTCCTTGATTGGTGGGCGCGTGCCAATGAGATTTGAGGCTGCGGTTATGGCTACCATTCGAGTGCGATCGGTGAGCCGCTTTTCTACGTCTTCGACGGTGATCTCGGAGGTCGCTGGATCGAATTCGATCCAGCGCACTTCGACGCCGGTATTCTTCGCGGCGTATATCCAAGGGCGGATGTTTGCGTCGTGGTCGAGTCTCGAGACCACGATCTCGTCGCCCGCCCTCCACGACTTTGCAAGAGTGCGGGAGAAGTCGAAGGTGAGTTGCGTCATGCTTCGCCCGAATACAACGCCTCCGGGATCCGCTCCGAGGAGGTCCGCCACTGCCTGCCGTGCGCTGAGGACGATGTCATTGGTGCGGCGCTCCGCGATCGTGATCGATCCTCGCTGACACACGGCCGATTTGAGGGTGTCCCGGACGGCCTCGGCTACGACAATTGGGATGAGGGAACCACCGGGTGCGTCAAAATGTGCGGCACCTTCGTGCAGTGCCGGGAACTCATCTCGGATGGCGTCGACCTGGAGTGTCATTGCGTCGCGCCCTTCTTTCAGCAGGTCAGGTGCGGTTGGCCTACAGTGAAGCGGAAGGCCAATCCGCCTGCGAACGGTCGTTCGCGCACTCCACCCTTTCATACACTTTCAGGCGAGATGTCAGCGCCGTTTGGCCAGGAAATCGTGCCCCCTTCGATCGTCGCCTTCTTGAAGTATTTAATGTCCTTCAAGGGCTCGAAGATGGGGCCCCGTACCAGATCGGGCTCAAAGTCAATCTCGGCGCTCAGGCCGTCGTCGAAAACGACGCTGTAGACGTAATCGCGGCTGTACTCGATGCTTTCGACTTCGTTCATGTCCCACATAGTCGTCCTCACTTCAGGGGTTCGATTTCGTTGAGGTCGCGGCCCGCCCGAGCAAGCTCCCAGTCCTCTTCGAGCTCCACCACTCGCAAGTCTATCCATCCCGCAACAATCGAAGCGCCGTCCGGGAGCGAAGGTCTCCCCTCATGACGTTTCCTTGGAAATCCAGAACTGCCCCATTCCCCTGGAACTCTCTAGCAGGTGCGGAGGGTTGTGCTCATCGTAGTACATCCTGACAGTAATGCCGAAGAAGGCCGATATTCTGGGCATGAGTCCTCCGGTTTTCATCACCTAGCGTCGTGGCGGATGAGCTGCAAGGCGCCGCGTTCCCGCCTCAACCCGAGTCTACCGCGTACGGCGGTTCGTCTGCTCGATCTGAGCCTCGCTCCACACTGCGGCCCATGCCCGGCATGGTGATGCCGCCCTTTCCGCCGTGTTCCCATCCAGCGGTGCGGCCAGGTCGCCCGCGTCGGGGTTGAGCTCCACCCCCGGCCCGCGACACGGCGCCGATGACACGAAACTCCGGCCGAATCGCGCCCAAGGTAACGCCCGGAACGTCGGTCTCCGTGTCAAGCAGCGCGGCTGTCCGATTTCGCCCGGCCACCCCTACCCTTGTTCGTTCCGCATCAGTTCACAGCCTGTCTTGCCAGTAGAACGGGCGGCGCCGGCTATGCGCCACCGCAAGGACGAACACATCGTCGTCAATGATCGAGTAGATGATGGAGTACGGAAACCGGGCCAGGGGTTTTTTGCGGGCTGGTCCGCGGGCAATCGGCGACGATTCCGGCATGAGGCGGATCTGCTCACCCGCCCGTTCGAAATCGTTGATGAACGCAGAGCCCAGCCCTGGCCCTTCCAGATCGTAGAACGCCGCAGCCTCCTCCAGCTCACGCTGAGCTGACGGGTGGAGGCGTATCCTGCGGTTCACCCGCGTGCAGCGCGCGCTTTGGAGAGCGCATCCTCCATAGACACCGTATCGACCGCCCCGGAGGCGATCTCCTGGTGACGCCGCACCGCCTCCTCAAGCCACAGTTGCTCGATCTCCGCCTCACTCAGGTCGTCAAGGCTCTCGAGCAGGTCCCGAGCGAGGCCCGCACGGCTGCAGGGGTCCAGCTGAAGTGCCTCGCGCTTGAGTTCATCGATGGTCATGGCGGCTCACCTCACTGTCATCTCACGGCTGATCCAATCATACGCGCGGCGACACCACGATGCCACGGGCGCAGGGTGGCCTCCCTTCGACCTATCGGTGAGCCAAGAACGACAAGACCTCCGCAGCTCTCATCAGTGATGGGCAGAATGCACAGTCGCCCCACCTCCATCAGGCACGCTGCGTGCCTGGCGCCCCTCCTCCCTCGGGCCTACGATCCCACGCCCACGTCGCCGCCGTGACCGCCCGGTAGTTGACGTCGAGCGCC
>CAZDGO010000174.1:0-5392 GCA_964504825.1 uncultured Gaiellales bacterium | reverse complement strand
GCGGTAGCCTCAGAAGTCATCTCGGCGACAAGAGCCGCCGCGCGGATCGTCGCCCGCGTAGTATGCCAGGCTCGGCGGAAGCGCAACAGAGCGGTGCTGTACAATGCGTAGACCTTGCGGCAACCCTCGCGGACATAGGGGAGTCGATATGCGCGTGCAGGTTCTGGGATCGGGATGCAAGAAGTGCAACGACCTCTACGATAGCGCCCGCCAGGCCGTGGATGGGTTGGAGGGCGGCTCCTACACGGTGGAGAAAGTCGACGACGTCGACGTCTTCATGCGGCTGGGGGTGATGGTGACTCCCGCCCTGGTGATCGACGATGAGGTGGTGTCGTCTGGGCGGGTCATCTCCGCCGCCGAGATCGCCCGGTTGATCCAAGAGCGCGGCTGACAGAGGAACAGGCACCATCATGGCACGTGCCGACGGCACGATCGATGTCTACCTGATCTCAGGTTTCCTGGGCAGCGGCAAGACCACCTTTCTCAATCGTTTGATCAAAGTCGTGCCCGAGGATCTTACCTTCCTCATCCTGATGAACGAGTTCGGTGAGGTGGGGTTGGACGGCACCCTGGTCGAGGGCGACGACGTCGATATGCTCGAGATCAGTAAGGGCTCCATATTCTGTGCCTGCGTGAAGACCGATTTCATCAAGGCGCTTCACGCGCTGGCGAAGACCGTGCGGCCCGACATCATGCTCATAGAGACCACCGGGGTGGCGAACCCGAGCGACCTCGACCGGGATCTGAAGCTGCCCATATTCGGGGGAGTCTTCCAGTTGCGCGACAAGTTCTGCCTGGTTGATGCAGAGAACTTCCTGGACACCTACGAGTCGTTCCTGGCTATCGAGAAACAGCTTGCTTCCTCCGACGTGTTCATCATCAACAAGGTCGATCTGGTCACACCCGAGCTGGTGGACGAGATACGAGCGATCGTCGAGAGCTTCAACCTCGACCCGGTCTTCTACGAAGCCACCTATGCCGAGGTGCCGTTCGGGGATCTCTTCCGGCAGGGAGGATTGAGCGGCAGGGTGCGTGACGCAGCTCCCGCAGTCAGGGCTGGAGCGGTCGCGGCCGGAGGGGCGACGGGCACCCCTGTGGACATGACCGACGAGCAGCTCGACGGCTACATCGACGGTCTTCTGAACGACGAAGAGGCTCAGGTCACGCCGCCCGATCGACTGCTTTCGTATGTGTTCGAGTGGCCCCCGGGAACCGAGGCCGCTTTCAACGAGTGGCTCGGCTCGCTTCCGCCCCGGTTGGTGCGGGCCAAGGGCATCGTGAATCTCGACGGCGAGTTTCGGTTATTCAACCTGGTGAATGGGAACTGGACTCTTGTGCAGTACGACGGGCCGGCGCCAGGGCAGGGGGTAGGTGACCGAGTGGTGCTTATCTCGCGGCCCGAGGACATCAGATCCATTCAAGAGAAGGAGAAGTAGAGCATGACTAAGCTGCCTGACAACGTGAAGGAGATCCTACAGAGGGGGCACAACGTCTGGGTGGCCACCATCGGAGAAGATGGGTGGCCGAACGTGGCTATCAAGGGCAGCGGCGCCCTTCTCGACGACGAGCACATCTATTTCGCCGACATCTTCTCCAAGAAGACCCGCGAGAATCTGCTCTTCAACAGCAAAGTGGCGGTGGGTATCTTCGACCCCGAGAAGCGCATCGCCGTGCAGGTGAAGGGCGTGGCCGACATGATCCAGGCCGGAGAGTTGTTCGACCAGGTGGGGGAGCGCATCGCGAGTGTGATGAAGGATCTGCCCCCGGTCTCCTACGTGGTCCGCATCTTGGTCGACTCGGTCTGGGACATGGGCGCGGGGCCGACCGCCGGCGAGAAGATCTGCTAGAGCTCGTTTCAGAATGACGCTGTGGCGGGCCTGAGAGCGAACGAACCTGGGAGTGGCGAATCATGCTAGTACGAACCTGGATGTCCGAGAATCCCGTGACCATCTCCTCACGCGTGAGGATGAAGGACGCGGCCGAGCTCATGCGGGAGCGTGAGGTGCGTCACCTGCCGGTGGTCGACGACGGCAGGCTCGTCGGGATGGTCACGTTGGCCGACATCCGCAAAGCGTCACCGTCGCCCGCGACCACCTTCTCTGTGGGAGAGGTCAACTACCTTCTCGACCAGATCCTGGTCAGCGACATCATGACCCGCAACCCAAGCACCATCACTCCCGACACCACCGTGGAAGACGCGGCCCTTCTCGGTTATAGGAGCGGATACGGCAGTTTCCCCGTTGTCGAGGACGGTAAGCTCGTCGGCATCATCACCCAGAAGGACCTGCTCGATATCATGATGAGCATCTTTGCCGGTGGCGAGGGTGACAGGCGCATCACGATGGAGGACATGCCGCCGACGATAGGCGCGACGCGCAAGATCGTGGATATCCTCGATCAGCACAAGACGCGCTTCAGCTCTATACTCGTCTTTCCGCAACGGCACGACGAACTGTTCACCTACCTGGTCCGCATTCGCACCACCGACGTGGAGCCGATAGTCAGCGACCTCAAAGCCGCCGGTTTCCCGGTGACTCTGGTGTCATGACCGACTCACGCAGCCGCCCCGCGCTGGGTGAGTCCACGCGCACGCCCTTCCTCGGCGAGGCACTCGTCCAGAACGCGTAGCGCCCAGTCGATCTCCTCTGTGGTGATTATCAGTGGAGGAGCGAACTCCAGCGCCGGCCCCATGATCTTGATGATCAGGCCCTTGTCCCGAGCGCGCTTGACGATGGCCCCTCCGGGGAAGTCGGCGGTGCTGAACATGGCGCGGGTCTTCTTGTCGCTCGTCAGGTCGAGGGCGCACCAGAGCCCTGTTCCTCGGGCTTCGCCCACCCACGGATGTCTCTCGAGTTCTCTCAGGCCGGAGAGGAAGTAGGCGCCCATCTGCTTTGCGCGCTCTACGAGACCCTCTTCCTCTATGATCTGGATGTTTCGCAGACCCACAGCGCAGGCCACCGGGTGGCTGCCCCAGGTGTGCAGGTGCTGGAACGAGGGTATCGGGGCGGTCACCTTGGGCCGGCAGGCGGCCGCCGACAGCGGGACGTAGCCTGAGGTGATCTGCTTAGCCATGGTGATGATGTCGGGCAACACACCCAGCTCGTCCGACGCGAACATGGCCCCCGTGCGGCCGAACCCGGTTATCACTTCGTCGACGATCAACAGCACGTCGTAGTCGTCGCAGATCTCGCGCACGCGTGACCAGTACTCCTTGGGAAGAGCCAGGGCTCCGTATCCCTGCATCAGAGGCTCGCCGATCACGGCCGCCACCATGTTGGGCATCTCGAACTCGATGGCCGTCTTGACGGTCTCGGCGCAGAGCAGGTCGCACCCCGGGTAGCTTTGTTTCCACGGGCACCGGTAGCAGTACGGTGGGTCGACGAACACAGCGCCCGGAACGGCAGGCTCCATCACCTGCCGCATGGGGTGTGCCGTCCCGAGAAGGCTGAGAGCGCCCATGGTCGTGCCGTGGTAGGCCCCGCGCCGCGCTATGACCTTGTACCGCTTCTGTTCGCCCCGGTAGAAATAGTGCTGCTTGGCCAGCTTTAAGGCCGACTCGACCGCCTCCGATCCGCTCGAGGCGAAGAACACTTCGTCGACGTCGCCCGGCAGAAGGGAGGCAACCTTGGCCGCCAGCTCGATCGCGGGGGGGTTGGAGAACTGCATGGGGGTGAAATAGCACAGCTTCTCGGCCTGCGCGGCCATCGCCTCGGCGAGTTCTTTGCGCCCGTAGCCCACACCCACAGGGCGGGTCACGCCCGAGACGAGGTCCAGGTACTCCTTGCCGTGTATGTCGTAGACCTTCGACCCCAGGCCCCGTTCGATGATGGGGATGCCCGCTGCGAGCTCGTCTCTGGTGGTGCGATGGGAGACAAGGTGCTCGAGGTCTCGGTACAGGTCTCTTCCCTGTTCATCACTCATGGTCACTCCTCCGCTCGTGGGCGTGGCGTGAATAATGCCACAACCGGGTCGCGGAAGCGGAAGCACCAGTGCTACTATCCAACCGGAACTCGAAAAGGAGCACTAGTGGAACTCTACTTTCTTCGGCACGGGCTCGCCGGGTCGCGAAGCCGGTGGGCGGGGCCGGACAGCGAACGGCCGCTCACCGACGAGGGCACAGCTCTCATGGAGCGCGAGGCCGCCACGCTCGAGGCCCTCAGACTGTCGCTCGACGCCATCGTGACGAGCCCGCTTGTTCGTGCGCATCAGACGGCGGAGATAGTCGCGCGGAAGGTCGGGCTGCTGCACCGGCTCATCACCGATGAGCGGTTGGCGCCCGGGTTCGGGGTGCACGAGCTCAGAGGGATCCTCGACGACTATCAGGACGCCGTCGCTGTGATGCTCGTCGGCCACGAGCCTGACTTCAGCCTCACGGTCGGCGACTTGATCGGCGGAGGAACCGTCGTATTCAAGAAGGGCGGGCTGGGACGCGTACACGTAGGCGATGCGTCGCTGGGGGATGCCGAGTTGGTTTGGCTGCTGCCCCCCTCGGTGCTGAAAAGGTAGGAGGGGCAGTGGAGATCGAAGCCAAGTTCGCCGTCGCCGACGTGGAGGTCCTGGAGAGGCTCGCGGGGCTTCCGGATCTTGCCGGCTTCACCCTCGGACCGGTGGTGGTCGAGGAGGTCGAGGACACGTACCTCGATACGGCCGAGCGGTTGCTCCTCGGCGTCGGCTTTTCGTGCAGACGCCGGGAATCCAGCGACGGGGGCGTGCTCATGACGATCAAGAGCTTGGCGATGGGCGGGGGTGGGGTGTTCCGCCGAGAAGAGCTCGAGGTTGAGCCGGCCGACGCCTCGCTGCAGCCGGACGAGTGGCCGGAAGGGCCGGCGCGCGACCGGGTGATGGGTCTGGTGGGGGAGGAGTTCCTCATGCCCCTGCTTCACTTGGCACAGACACGGCGCACGAGGTCGCTCAGTTCCGAGGGCCGCCTTGCTGCCCGGATGTTCCTCGACGACGTCCGGGTGACCGGGAGCGGCGGACAGCACAGATTCATGGAGGTGGAAGTCGAGCTTGATCCCGCGGGCACTGAGGCAGACCTCGAAGCTGTGATGGGGGCACTGAGTGTCGAGGATGGACTTGCTCCCGTGGACCGACCGAAGTTCCTTCGGGCTCTCGCCCTCGTGGAAGCGGAGGAGGGGACGGGACTCCTGCTTCCGCACGAACTCGTCGTCAGCCGTCGGATCGCTGAACTAGAGGATGCCTACGGTCGCAGAGCGCGGGCGCTCCTGGCACTTCACGAAGGAGCGACGCAGGTGCAGGCGGGCGAGCTGGCTGGGTTCTCTTCGCGCTGGGCGCGGCACTGGTTGGCGGAGTTCCGGCGTGAGCGGTTGGGCATCTTCCCTGGCGAAGCGTTCGAGGGGCTCAACCTCGCCAGGGGCGCCTCGTCCGCGCC
>CAZDGO010000173.1:0-5400 GCA_964504825.1 uncultured Gaiellales bacterium | reverse complement strand
CGCATACCGATGGGCCGGCGGCGCACCACAGCCGAAGTCGTCGGCACCACGGGTGAGACGGGGGTCATGCAAAGCAATGTAGGCACGCGATTGCCCTGCGGTCAAATCGAATCATGGCCCGGGGGGGCGGCTTCCGCTGATGGGTGCAATCGAATGTACGCACGCGATTGCGTTGCCGTGGTAATCTGAGAATTAGCCAAGGCCGCGGTCCCGGCAGCCGCCAACCGAAACCCCGGGCCCGGAGGAGCATGGGATGAGGACGCATGCGAGGTTGCCCGCCCTCGCTATTGGCGTGGTCCTGCTGGTCACGGCCTCGTAGTGGGCGGCGGTGCCGCCTGGAGGAGGTATGATGCGGACTTCGCGCGTAGTGATCGTGCTCGCGGTCGTTCCCACACTCGTGGTCGCTGCCTGCGGCGGAGGCGCCACGACGGCGGGCCCGGCTCCATCGGAGCTGAGCGTCTGGGTCCGGCAGGACACGCAGGCGTTCTATGAGCTATTGGCGAACGAATACAACAAGACCCACGAAACGAAGATCGTGCTGACGCCCATTCGTCAGGCCGACTTCGTGACGAAGGTAAGCAGCGCGGCGGCGACGGGCGATTTGCCCGACGTGCTGTCCACCGATGTCGCGTTCGTGAAGCCCTTCCTCGGAGCGGGCGTCTATACGGACATCACAGGCCGGATCAGCGCCCTCCCATACGCGAACACCATCCTTCCGGCCTATTTGCAGGCGTCCACCAAGGACGGTGCGCAGTTTGCGGTGCCGGCTACCATCGACGTGTCAACGCTCTTCTACAACAAAGCGCTCTTCCGCCAGGCAGGGCTTGACCCGGAGAAGCCTCCAACGACCTGGGACGAGATCCTCAAGGACGCCCGGGCGATCGACGCCCTCGGCGGCGATGTGAACGGCTACTACTTCGCAGGGCGCTGCGGCGGCTGCAACGGGTTCACAATGCTGCCCATGGTCTGGGCGAGCGGCGGCGACGTCGTCGCCGGGGATTCCGTGACCGTCAACTCCCCAGAGGTCCGTGCGCTCGTGGAGTTCTATCGCCAGATGTGGGCGGACCGCCTGATGCCGTCTGGGGCCGAGACCGACGGTGGCGAATCGTGGATCACCCCCTTCCAGACCGGCAAGATTGGCATCGCCCCCTACGGTTCCTTCGCCGTGAGCATCTTCGCCGCCGACCCGTCGTTGGAAGTCGGCGTGACCCTGATCCCAGGATCGACGGGCGGGACGTCCTCCTTCGCGGGCGGCGACGTGATGGGCATCACGACAGGAGCCTCAAACCAGGATGCGGCCTGGGATTTCATCCAGTGGATGCTGTCCGATGAGGTCCAGGTCGACCTCATCGCAGCCAACGGGTACCTCGTCGGCCGGACGGATCTCGCCGACAACAAGTACGCCCAGGAGAACCCACTGATCGCCCTGCACAACAGGGCGGCGGCTGTTGCCAAGGTTCCGGACACCGACTTCTTCAACGAGCTGTTCACCAACGCTTCAGGTCCGTGGAACCAGCTGATGCAGGAGGCCGTGTTCGACGGCGACATCGAGGGGGCTCTGCAACACGCGCAGGCCGAGTTCGAAGAAACCATCGGAAGATAGTGAGCGCCGCCAGCGGCGAACGGAGGCCGTGGGACGGCGACGGCGCGAGTGTCTTGAGCGCGGAAGCCGCCCCAGCCATGACGAGAGGAGCTGAACCAAGGCCGGCCTGAACGAGCAACATCGGAGGCGCCCGGCACTGCGCAAAGAGCACAAGAGGAGTCCCTTGGTTTCAGCCACGTGGAGAGCGACTACGGCGCGCTTTCGACGACCCCCTCGGCGGCCTGCCGCATCCCCCCTGGGGAGACGGAGGTCCCTGACAGGGTTCCTCTTGGTGCTCCCAAGCGTGCTGCTGGTGGCCGCCCTCTTCCTCGCGCCGCTGGCCATGACTGGCTGGATTTCACTTCACGACTGGCCCTTGCTCGGCAAGATCGAGTTTGCAGGCCTCGAGAACTACGTGCGGGCCGCAGACGACTCAACCTTCAGCTCCAGCCTCGGCTTCACGACCAGATACGTGATCATAAGCGGAGTCATCACATTCGTCCTCGGGTTCGCCTTGGCGTTGCTCGTCCGAGGAGGCCTTCCGGGGACAGCGGTCCTCCGGACCGCGTACTTCCTTCCAGTGTCCATCGGCTGGGCCGTCGCGAGCTTCCTCTGGGTCTGGCTCCTAAACTCGCAGGTTGGGGCCGCGACTGAGCTCCTGCGATCCAGCGGGGCGGTGGGCAGCGAATTCGAATGGTTCACCAGGGCCGACCGCGCGTTCGTCGCCCTCGTTGCGCTCACGGTGTGGAAGTCGGCCGGGTTCGCGATGATCGTCTTCCTGATTGGCATGCAGAGCGTCTTGAAGGACCTCTACGAGGCCGCCCGAGTCGACGGCGCGTCGTGGTGGCAGGAGATCCGCTACGTCATGCTTCCCCTGATCCGGCCGACGCTCGTGCTCGTATCGCTCTTCCTGGTGACCGCGTTTTACCTCGGCTTCGATCAGTTCTTCATCCTCACACGAGGAGGCCCTCGAAATGAGACCGCCTCGGTTGTCTACTGGATCTACAACAACGCCTTCGTGCGATTCCACCTCGGATATGGCGCAGCCCTCTCGCTCATCTTGCTCGCGCTTCTGATCGTGCTGAATGGGCTGCAAGTTCGCCTGCTTCGCAAGGACGTAACGCAGTGAGGGAGCCCGGCTACTCGTGGCAATCATTCGAAGCGTAGAGACAGCGCAGCCCCCAGTGCCTCAGACGCGCGCGACGCCCAGGCGCAGCGCGGTCACCAGAGGTCTCCTCTTCCTGGCGGCCGTTGTGGTCGCCATCGCCTTCGTCGCGCCATTAGTGTATGCGATCGTGAGCTCCTTCAAGACGATGGCGGAGGCCAACGCCACCCCACCGGTTCTCGTTCCCTCGGCGATCTCCAGCGAGAACTACCGGACGCTCGCCAACTTTGGGATCGGGATCTTCGGGTACGTCAAGAACAGCGTGATCGTGACCGGGCTCACGATCGTGGGCACGCTGGTGCTCAGCGTTCTGGGTGGCTATGGCTTCGCGCGCTACCAGTTTCCGGGCAAGAACGTCCTCTTCGTGACGATTCTCGCCACGATGATGATTCCGTTCCAGACGGTCGTCGTGCCGTTGTTCGTGATCCTCAGCAAAGTCGGCCTCACGAACTCCTTGGTCGGGTTGTCTTTGGTCTACATCACCTTCCAGTTACCCTTCTCAGTTTTCATCATGCGCAACGCGTTTGCTGCCATCCCGCGCGAGATCGAGGACGCTGCCCACGTCGACGGCTGCGGCACGCTCAAGACCATCGTGCTGGTCATGGCCCCGATCACAACCCCGGGGATGGTCACGGTGGTGCTGTTCGCATTCCTGGCAGCCTGGAACGAGTTCCTTGCGGCGCTCATCCTCTTGAACCGGGGCGAGAACTTCACCCTGCCGATCATGCTCCTCGCCGCGTCGTCGGGTCCGTATGGCACCGTGGATTGGGGCTTGCTCCAAGCGGCGATCGCCGTCGCCATGGCGCCGGCGTTGGTGCTGTTCCTGGCGCTTCAGCGCTACTACCTCGAGGGACTCGCGTCTGGAGCTGTGAAGCTTTGACGCACGAGTCCATCGAGGTGGATGCCTCGGTGCCGCCGGCCACTCTCGTGGCGTCGAATGAGTCCGTCCTCGGTGGAATGACGCTCCTCACGCTGGACGCGACGGTCCGCGACGACCCGGCGCCCGGCTCATGGCCGTATCAGACCCTGGCGCCCGAGGCCGATTCGCGATCAGCTTCCCCGGCGAGTCCCGACTGGACCAGAATCGAGGCGATTCCCTACTTCGCATGGGGTAACCGGTCGGGGCGGGGAATGCGCGTGTGGTTACCCACACGATCCATCCCCGCGAACGGCAGCGCGCCGAGGGCGAAGCGGCGGCCTCCCGGGGAGCGGACGACCGCGACCGGGAACAGCACTGAGTCCTTCGATGATCGACCTCGCAGGCCTCGAAGTCTGGTTCCTCACCGGCAGTCAGCACCTGTACGGCGAAGACACACTCCGCCAGGTCGAGGCGCAGTCCGCTCGGATCGTCGGCGCCCTCGCGGATGCCGCCTCGACCCCGGTCGCGATCGTTTTCAAGCCTGTGCTGACGACCCCCGACGCCATCCGCCAGGTCTGTCTCGAGGCGAACGCCGCGCAATCGTGCATCGGGGTGATCGCCTGGATGCACACCTTCTCGCCGGCCAAGATGTGGATCGGCGGGCTCGACGCTCTCTCCAAGCCGCTCCTCCATCTCCACACGCAGCACAACCGCGATCTCCCCTGGGCCCGCATCGACATGGACTTCATGAACCTCAACCAGTCGGCCCATGGCGATCGCGAGTTCGGCTACATCGCCACCCGCCTGCGCCACCCGCGCAAGACCGTGGCCGGGCACTGGAGCGAATCCAGCGTCCAGGAGCGCATCGGGACCTGGATGCGGGCCGCCGCCGCCGCCCGCCACGAGGCCCAGCGCCTTCGGATCGCCCGCTTCGGGGACAACATGCGCGAGGTCGCGGTCACCGAGGGCGACAAGGTGGAAGCCCAGGCGCGTCTCGGGTTCTCGGTGAATGGCTATGGGGTGAGCGCCGTGGACGCGCTCGTCGCAGCCTATGCCGACGAGTACGAGCTTGCAGCGGAACTGGCCCCGGGGGGAGCGCGCCACGGCGCGCTGCGCGACGCGGCGCGGATCGAGACAGGCTTGCGCGCCTTCCTCGAGTCAGGTGGCTTCGGGACGTTTACCGACACCTTCGAGGATTTCGACGGGCTCGCCCAGCTGCCCGGGATCGCCGCCCAGCGGCTGATGGCCGATGGCTATGGCTTCGGGGCCGAGGGCGACTGGAAGACCGCTGCCCTCGTGCGGCTGGTCAAGGTCATGAGCGCCGGGCTTCCGGGGGGCACGTCGTTCATGGAGGACTACACCTACGATTTCGCGTCGGATGGCGCGCAGGTGCTCGGTGCCCACATGCTTGAGGTCTGCCCGTCCATCGCCGCAGCGCGTCCGACTTGTGAGATCCACCCGCTCTCGATCGGCGGCAAGGCCGATCCCGTCCGGCTGGTCTTCACCGCTCCGCCCGGACCCGGGCTCGTGGTCGGCCTGCTCGATCTCGGCACCAGACTGCGGTTGGTGGCCAACGAGATCGACGTCGTCGAGCCCGCGGCGGAGTTGCCCAGGCTGCCGTGGCGCGGGCGGTCTGACGACCCCGCCCCGACCTTGCCACCAGCGCCGAGGCGTGGCTCATCACGGGCGCTCCCCATCACACCTGGCCGTACACGCCTCCTGCTTTTCCTCCGGCGTGGCCTGCCCGGTCGCAACACCGATCCGGGGTCGATCGGCAACAGGAAGTCGCCCAAC
>CAZDGO010000172.1:0-5413 GCA_964504825.1 uncultured Gaiellales bacterium | reverse complement strand
CGGTTCGCGCGACGTGGTGCGCTACATGGCCATCCTCGATGCAGACGGTAGTCACCGCGCTCGACGTGCCGGCGGAGCCGGGGGAGGCGGAACCGGCAGTGTCGGCAGCGGGCGAGGCCCGGATGGAGGCCGAGCCGGCTTGTGCCACACCGGTGCCGAGCTTTCAGCAGACCGGCATCCGAGTCGAGCGGCGCAAGCTCGACCGCATCACGAACATGGTGGGTGAGATTCTGCTTCTGCGGCGACGCCTGCGGACTCTGACGGCCAAGTACGAAGACCCGGAACTCGACGGCATCCAGGAGCAGATGGAGCATACAAGCAAGGAGCTCGAGCGGCTCGTGCTCTCGGCCCGCATGGTGCCGGTTGGCACAATCTACCAGCGCTTTCAGCGGCTCGTGCATGAGCTCGCGGAGCAACTCGACAAGGAGGTCGACGTTGAGTTCGTGGGCGGCGAGACGGAGATCGACCGGTCTCTCCTTGAACGGGTGTCCGAGCCTTTGGTGCACATCCTCCGGAACAGCCTCGACCACGGCATCGAGCCCCCCGACGAACGTCTCGCCGCGGGCAAGCCCCGCCGAGGTCACCTAACAGTGACGGCCGCGATGGAGCACGGCAACGTAGCCCTCAAGGTCGAGGACGACGGTCGCGGCATCGACGCCCAGCACGTCCTCGAAGCCGCTCGCCGCCAGGGACTCATCTCCGAGGATGACCACGAGCTCACCCGGGCTCAGGTGTTCGCCCTGCTGTTCCGGCCCGGCTTTAGTACGGCCATGCGCGTGACCGACGTCTCGGGTCGGGGCGTGGGCCTCGATGTGGTGCGGCAGAAGGTCGTGGAAGTGGGCGGCGATTTGAACATGATCTCCGAGAAGGGAAGCTACACGAAGGTCACCCTGGAGTTCCCCCCCACTCTTTCGTTGCTCCGCGCCGTTGTCGTCTGCGCGGGTGATTTCGTCGTGGGGGTGCCTCAGAACCAGGTGTATCGTATTGTGCGCGTACAGCCGGATGACGTGTCCTGGGTCAAGGGCGTGCCGATGCTGATCGCTGAGGGTCTCCCCGTCAGAGTGCGTTCGCTCGCGGGACTCCTCAGCGGGGGAGACCCGATGGCGGTCGACGGCGCTCCCTGGATGCTGCTGGTGCGGTCGTCGTCGTGTCTAGAGGCGCTGGCGATCGACCGCCTCGCAGGAGACCAGGAGATGGTCGTGAAGCCACTCATGCGCACCCTCGCCCGGTCACCCGGAGTCTTGGGCACCAGTCTGCTGGCCGACGGTCGCCTTGCTCTCTTCGCCGACCTCCGCTTCCTCCTGCTGCATCACGATGAGACAGCTGAGACCCGAAGCCGCTGACCTCCTCCGGGAGATCGTCAACATCGGGGCCTCGCAGGGCTCTGGGGTGCTCGCTGCGCGCGTCGGGCATCCTGTGCGCATTACGGTGCCGATGCTACGCGAGCTCGAGCTCGAGGAGTCGGCGGCCGTGTTCGGTCCGCCGGAGTATCCGGTGGAAGCCGTCCTGGTGCTGGCCGGAGGCGCCTTCCAAGTTGGGCTCATGCTTGCCCTCACCGAGGCCGAACTCCGGCGGTTGAGCGACAGTCTGGGGTTTGCGGAGGAGTCACGGTCGGAGTTGGAGCGGTCCCTTATCGAAGTGCTCGAGACCTTCGTGGCTGGGACCGGGCAGTTTCTCTCGGCTGAGCTCGCCGTGGAGGTGTCGCGGTTTCTCTTTGACATGGCGGGCTCGCTCGTTCCTTCTCTCGTGGCCGAGCTCGAGTACGACATCGACTCTCTCTGGCTGGCAGAGGTGGATTTCCTCACTGAGAGTGCCAGCATCCTCGGCCGGCTCTTCTTTCTAGGCGACGCCGGCTTCTACGATTTCATCGACGAGATGGCGGGGTAGACCCGCGGAGATGATCTTGCATGTAGGCATCGCACAGTACAAGGTGGGCTTCGAGGGAGATACTCTAGTGGCGCAGGCTCTGGGTTCATGCCTTGGTATCGTGCTGTATGACTCGCGGCAGCGCATCGCCGGTTTGGCGCACGTGCTGTTGCCCGAGCCGCTCAATGGCTCCCCAGTGCCGGCGGGCAAGTTCGCCGTCTCGGCAGTCTCCGCACTCGCGGCCAAGCTGGACAAGGCGGCCCAGCAGAAGCCCCGCCTGCGTGCCCGGGTCGTGGGTGGGGCGAACATGTTCGGGCGGACGGGAAACGGCAAGAACGTGGGCCAGCGCAACATCGAGGCCGCGCGGGCCGCGCTCCGGGAGGCCCACATCCCGATTACCGCAGAAGACGTCGGAGGCACTTGGGCGCGAACGGCCGAGCTGGACGTGGCCAGCGGCCGGCTGCGGGTGCATTCCTGCAAGAGAGGGGTGGTTGAGCTGTGAGTGTGGCCGATCAGATACATAATCTGCGCGAGCAGGCTGACGTGGGGTTGCGCTGCGTCGTCGTCGGTACGGAGGTTCTCGCTCCCTGGTTTGCGCGCCTGCTCGAAGGCATCCAAGTGGTGCGGGTGGAGGCTATCCACGTGGTCCCGGCGCGGGCAACCGCCGGGGTGCATTCCTGGGAGGCCCTCCTGCCGGAAGAGATTGTCGAGGAACCGCTCGAGGGCGTTTCCGTGCTCGAGGGGAGGCCGTCGACGACCGGATCGGCGACCGAGGGCCGAGTCTTCTTCGACCTAGCCGACGTCCTCGACCCTCCGCTCCCATCGGCGGGCGTGCTCGTCGTGGGCGAGCCCGGGTGCCGGCTGCTCGCCTACCTGCTCACCACGCGCATGTCTACCGATTCCGCGACGGACGCCATGTATCAGCTCTTCTCGTTCTTCATCGAGACCCAGAAACGTGAGGAGCGGCTTGCGCTCCGGCTCGACGAGCTCCACAAGGCCTACCACGACGTGGAGCGGCGCTTGGCCGAGACCTTCTTTACCCACGAGTTCTTCAAGGCGCTCACCGTATACGAACCCCTGCACCATGTAGCCTCGATGATCGTCGACGGGACCCTGGGTATCATGGGAGCCGCGTCGTGCGCGCTCTACATCATCGACGTGGGGTCGGGCGGTTCTCTCAATCTGTACGCGTCGCAAGGCCAAGGGCAGGAGTTCTACCCGGACAACCTGCCGAGCGACATAGACTGGATCGACCGGAACCTGAAAGACTCGGAGGGCCACTTCACGTCCCTCATACGCGCCGAGGTGTTCGACGCCCTCGTGCCCAAGGCTCAGGGTCTGGGAGCGGTGCTCTTCCGTAAGGACGACCTCCTTGGACTCATGATGGTGGTCTCCGAAGACATCGCCTACGGTCCCTTGGATCTCGACCGGTTCGCCAGCGTTGCCAGCATGGCTTCGCTCTCGCTGCAGAACGTGCTGCTTCACGAGGAGATCGAGAAGAGGGCGATCACCGACCAGCTTACGGGGCTCTATAATCATCGCTATTTCCAGCAGGCCCTGGATCAGGAGTTCGTGCGGGCGAAGACGGCGCGGAGCCACTTCTCGGTCATCATGATCGACCTGGACTACTTCAAGGAGCTCAACGACACGTATGGGCACCTGCTTGGTGACATGTTCCTGCGGCGGGTTGGCGAGGCCATCCGCTCCACGATGCGGGAGTCGGACATCCCCTCTCGCTATGGCGGCGACGAGTTTGCCCTGATCCTTCCGGGGACGGCGCTGGCCGGAGCCAAAGTGGTGGCCGACAAGATCTACGTGTCGGTCAAACTGATCAGCCTGGAGGTGCCCAAGGGGCATGTGACTGGGCGAACGGTCAGCGCGGGGGTCGCCATGCTCGCGCCCGACTGTCGAACGCCCAAGGAGCTCTTTGACCGGGCCGACCAGGCTCTCTACGTGGCCAAGGAGAACGGCCGCAGCCAGGTGCGTGTGTTCGGGGATACCGGCCCTGCCTAGTGGGCAACCAAGACAATGGGCGTTGAACCTCGGGGGGGCGGCGCCGTATCCGGTCGGCGGCGACACCGACACCGTGTGCCAGATGGCCGCGGCGCCGGGAAAGTCGTTCGACGCCAAGGGCTGGGCTCCGACCTACCGACAGGTCGTTGACCTCGCCGATCTCTCCCGGTCGGTGTGGATCCAGCCCCCGGGGCAGTCCGGGCGTCTAGGCAGCCCGCACTACGATGATCTGGCCCGTCCGTGGCTGGAGGGCGATTACTTGCCCATGCTGTGGACGCGCGAACAGGTGGACGGGGCGGCCGTATCGCGGCTGGTCCTGGACGATCCGGGCAGATCGAAGTGACCGAACCCGTCGATCTTGGCGATCCCCGGTTATATGTGAACCGGGAGTTGAGCCTGATCGCCTTCCAGGAACGGGTGCTGGCGGAGGCCGAGGATGCCTGCAATCCTCTGTTGGAGCGGGCCAAGTTCCTCACCATCGTCGCCTCCAACCTGGGCGAGTTCTACATGGTGCGGGTCGGCGGGCTCAAGCAGCAGATCGAGGCGGGCGTGGCGGAGATCTCCGTCGACGGTCTGACGCCTTCGGAGCAACTCTCTCTCATTCGGCCCCGCGCTTTGGTGTTGATGGACCGATCACGCAGGTGCCTAGTGGGTCTGCTGCCCTTGCTGGGCGAAGCGGGCATCCACATCGCGCGCTTTGGGCAGCTCGATCGTGGGCAGAAAGAGGCGGCCGACGCGTTCTTCCTGGATGTGGTGTTCCCCGTGCTGACTCCGTTGGCCGTCGACCCCGGGCGGCCGTTTCCCCACATCTCGAACCTGAGCTTGAACCTTGCTGTGGTGATCGAAGACGACCAAGGGGAAGAATACTTCGCCCGAGTCAAAGTCCCGGCGACGCTGCCGCGGCTGGTGACCGTTCCGGCACCAGAGGCCGGCCGGACCACAAAGGAGTCCTCGAGCGAGGTGTGGTTCGTCACCTTGGAAGAGGTTATCGCAGCCAATCTGGGTCAGCTGTTTCCGGGCATGCGGGTCAGCGAGTCGTATGCCTTCCGCATCACCCGCAACGCCGAGCTGGTCATCCAGGAGTTGGAAGCCGAGGATCTGCTGGAGTTGATCGAGCGGGGGGTGCACCAGCGCCGGTTCGCCTCGGTGACGCGGCTTACGGTGGAGCGGACCATGCCTGACCGCATCCGTTCCCTCCTGCTGGAGAACCTGGAGGTGGGGCCGGAAGACATGTACGCCACCGACCCACCATTGGCGATGAGCGGGCTCACCGGCCTCTACGACCTCGACCGACCGGATCTCAAGGATGCACCCTTCGTGTCCGCACTCCCCGCGGGCATCGATGATGTCGACGAGGAAGACCTGTTCGCCGTCATACGGCGGCGTGACATCCTCGTGCATCATCCCTTCGACTCGTTCACACCGGTCGTCGATTTTCTCACCGCGGCTTCGGATGACCCAGCGGTGCTCGCGATCAAGATGACCCTCTACCGTGTGGGACGCAACGCGCCCGTGGTCGCGGCCCTTCTGAACG
>CAZDGO010000171.1:0-5447 GCA_964504825.1 uncultured Gaiellales bacterium | reverse complement strand
CTCGGAGCTGCGCTCCACCGAGGCCGCCAGCCGCACGAGCTCTCCCTCGGAGAAACCTCCGGCGACGACGACGTCGGTGAGCGAAGGCTTTCCGAGCGTGATGGCGGACATGGTGGTCACCTGTCTCGACCCGCCGATGCCGCGGTGGCAGGTCACCGACCAAGAGGTGAGCGCACGTGCTAGAGTCCACGCTCCGGGGTATTCTGGTATGACCTAGGTGATCGCGCACACGCAGGTACTCACCCCAACACAGGAGGTTGAAGTGGCAGTCAAAGATCCGGTTTGTGGGATGACGATCGAAGAGAACGCGGCCGTAGCCACGTCCGAGTACAAGGGCGCGACGTACTACTTTTGCAGTCTCGACTGCAAGGAGGAGTTCGACGCAGATCCCGCCTCGTACGCGAAAGACTGAGTCGTGGAGGGCGGCGCGGCGGCGCTGGCAATCCTTGTTGTCGCGCTGGGAGCATTCCTCATCCTCAAGGGGGCCGGCGATGTTCTCAACCCGCCGCGCTCGACGGCCCCCTCACGTGTCCCCTTCTCCGGCGGACTCTCGCCCGACACGCACGCCTGGAACCGATACCACGTGCGGTACTACCCCATGGCCCTTCTCTTCCTCACCTTCGACATGGAGATGGTCTTCATGTACCCCTGGGCCGTGGTCTTCGTCAAGGAAGGACTCATAGCGCTGGTAGAGATGCTCATGTTCATCACGATCATCCTCTTCGGCATCCTCTATACGTGGCGGGAGGGAGCCTTCCGGTGGTCGTAAGGTGGATCCTGACTCGCATGGCGAAGAAGGCGCCCGTTCCAACCTTTCTTGTGTCCGCACTTGGTGGCGAAGACATCGCTCATCGGCTTCGTCTCGACGATCGCCTGCACCTCATGGACTCGCCCCGGCCGGCGATGGTCCTGATTATCGCCGGGCGACTCAACAGCGGTCTGATCGGTCCTGTACTGCAGGCCCATGACCAGATGGCCGAACCGCGCGCTGTAGTGCAGTGGTTGCTCGACGGCCCCGATCCGCTGGCGAGGGGCTTCCCGCACCTCCTCTCGGTTGGAGCCGTGGCCGCCGAGACCGCCTCTGCCGCTCTCGCAGTCGCCGCAGTCGCCGCCTGCGACGACCTGCTCTCTGGCCGCCTCCCCTCGAGTCCGCCGCTTCTGCCCGACGCCGACCCAAACCCGTGGCACGGCATCGGACCGTGGGGCCAGGGCGGCACGGGCATGACCGGCGGTGTCCCCTACGGGCGGCCGCTGCCCGGCCGCGCGAAGGACCGTGATGGCCTGGAGCTCGACCAGCTACTCGTGCGCATAGGCCCGTTCCTGCCCCCCCTTCCCGAGGGCCTCGTGCTTGAGGTGTGGCTACAGGGCGATGTGATCCAGGACGTGAAAGTGGGCGATAACCCCTTTGTCGAGGAGGTAGGCGCCGATCCGCGCGAGGCAGCGTTTCCCGTTTTCGCCGGGCCGGCCGATCTTGGCCCCTTCTTCGCGTCGCTGCGCGCTCCGGTCGGGGTCGCCGAACTAGAGCGAGTCCGCGCGCGCCATCACCTACGCTGGCTTGGGCAGACGCTGCGCGTGCACGGGCTCTCCGCTCTGGGCCGGCGCGTGCTTGGCCTGTCGGCCAGAGTGCACCCCAGGGCCGCAGGCGCGGGACGCACACTCAGCAGCGCCGAAGTTGCCGACCTGCGCCGGTCTCTCGAGCGAAACTTTACTCTTGCTTGGGTGACGCGCGGAATTGGCGAACTGAGCGCCGGTCAGCTGGCTGCACTCGCCGGCGGTCCCGTGGTACGTGCAGCCGGCATCGAGCGCGATGAGAGGCTCGCCGACCCCGCCTATCTCGCACTTGCCTTCGAACCGGTCATGTACGCGAGGGGCGACGCGCTGGCGCGGTGGCGCCTACGGCTGCACGAGGCCGAGCAATCGCTGCGGCTTGCGGAGAACGCCGGAGACAGCATGACGACGGTCACGGGGACGGCCGAGGGACCGACCGGTCCTCTCGGCTACGGGCCCACGCCTAGCTCGAGGCTCCTGTCGCTGCTGCCGGATGTGCTCACGGGGCTCGAATGGGGAGACGCCGTGACCACGTTGCTCAGCTTCGACCTCGACCTCCGGGAAGCCGCGCTGACTCCACCGGAGTCACGCTTGGCGGCCACGCGGGCATAGTGGGAACGATGCTGTCAACCGGCGGGACGGTGCTCGCGGTTAGTGCCGTGATGCTCGGCGGAAGCTACGTCGTCGCAGTGCTCGACATCCTTTTCGCGCGTATTACGATGCGTGTTGCCGTCCATCCCCTGGCGGCCGCCGCTCTGCCCTTCCGCCGGGCGGCCCAGCTGGCGTTGCAGCGCCGCACCGTTACCGAGCGCCCCGACGCCGAAACTTGGGCACTCGCGCCCGCACTGCTAGGGGCCTTGGCTGCCGTGAGCCTGGCCGTTGTGCCACTCACGAGTACATTCATCCCCGTCGACGCCGACGCAGGCATCGTGGTCTTCGCCGCCGCTATGGCGCTGGTGATCGTGGCCGTCTATCTGCAGGGGTGGTCGCCCAACTCCCCTTTGCCGCTGATCGCCGCGTACAGGTTCGTGGCCGAGGGTCTCTCCTACGAGATCCCGTTTGCCGTCGTCCTCATCGGCGCCGCCATCCCGGCGCGCTCCCTCGCACTCGCGCCCATCATCGCGTCTCAAGAGCATCTCTGGAACGTTGTTCGGCAGCCGCTCGGCCTGCCCGTCTACCTTGTCACGGCCATGGCCCTGGGGTTCTGGGGCCCCTTCGCACTGCCGGAGGGGGAAGACGTGGCGGGTGGCACAGCGTTGGAGACATCCGGCGTGCCACGTCTGCTCTGGCGCATGGCTCAGCTCCATGTTCTGGTGGCCGTCGCGGCGATGGGTGCGGCGGTGTTCCTAGGCGGTTGGTTGGGTCCGTGGCTGCCCGGGGGCGTATGGATGGGGCTCAAGACGGTGCTCCTGGTCGTGCTTCTGGTAGCAAGCAAGCACGCCTTCGCACGCGTGCGCACCGAGTCGTTCGTGGTGGTCGCGTGGACCGTTCTCACCCCGCTGGCGCTGGTGGACGTGTTCGCGGCCGGTATTCAGGCGATGGTGGCGGCGCGATGAGTACCGACATCGTCTTCTGGATCATCTCGGTGCTGGCGGTCTTCTCAGCCTGGCGCGTTTTTTGCACCGATTCGATGGTGCGCGCGGCCTACTGGCTTCTGGTGTCGTTCGTGAGCGTGGGCCTCATCATGGTCATGCTCAAGGCTGAGTTCCTCGGCGTAATCCTGATCCTCATGATGGGCGGCGAGATGACGATCATGGCCGTCTTCATGGTCATGTTCATGATGAACCCCGCCGGGCTGAACCCGATGACAATGGTGCACCAGAACCGCGCCGCGATCGCCGCCGGCTTCGGATCGTTCGTGCTGCTCTCGGCGGTCGGACTGTTCGCCCGGTTTCCCGATTCGGTAGTGCCGGCGACGGCGCAGGCCACCGCCGAGCTGGGCACCGAGTTGCTGGGCGACTCGATGCTGGTCTTCCAGACGGCCGGCGTGACGCTGCTCGCGGCGATGATCGGCGCCGTGGCCGTGGTCGGCGTGCGTGGTCGCTTCGGCAGCGCCGAAGAGGGATCGGACGCCCCGGAGCAGCAATTTCTCGGCGGCACAGACGGCGACAGACCCGGCCCGCAACCCGGTGCCGCGGGTGTCGGCCGGCCCGATGAAGCCCCGCCGGGGCCCGTGCCGGCGGGCCACGTCCATGGGGGGATGTGATGACTCAGCAGGCGATCTTCGTCGTAGCCGCGGCCCTCTTCGGCATCGGCGTGTACGGCGCGCTCAGCCAGCAATCATTCGTCATGATCATGATGGGCCTCGAGCTGATGCTCAACGGCGCCATGCTGGCGGGAGCGATGGTGTGGGCGAAGATCGCCGGTGGCAGCGCCAAAGGCCAACTTCTCGTGGTCGTGCTCATGACCGTCATGGCGGTAGAGGCAGCGCTCGGCTTCGCGCTCGTCACTGGAATCTACCGAGTGCGGAAGGCCGACATCACGGAGAAGCTCAGAAAGCTCAAGGGTTAGCCCGGCGTGATCTGGCTGCCCGTTTTCCTGCCGGTGGTTGCCGGCCTGGCCATCGGTTTCGCGGCGCCGCGCCGCGGGCTCGGCGCCGCGGCCGTGCTTGCGATGGCTGCCACGGCCGTCCTGGCTCTTTGGGCGGCGCGTTCGGGCTCGCACGCGAACCTCTCGTGGGGCGGCCCCCTCGAGCTGCGATTCGCACTCACTGGGGCGGCGGGTATCCTCATCGTTCTCGTGCCTCTGATCGCCGCACCGGTGATCGCCTTCGCTGCATGGGAACACGCTGACGATCCCGGTCTGCGTCGCTTAGTGGGGCTCCTGCTCGCCTTCGTCGGTTCGATGGAACTCCTGGTAATAGCCGCTGATCTCGTGTCGCTGGTGGTCGGATGGGAGCTGGTGGCCGCCTTC
Organism: uncultured Gaiellales bacterium; assembly: GCA_964504825.1. Classification (GTDB taxonomy): domain Bacteria; phylum Actinomycetota; class Thermoleophilia; order RBG-16-64-13; family RBG-16-64-13; genus JAJZQZ01. Next base: position 986 of record CAZDGO010000171.1, on the reverse strand, counting down.
TCGTGGGCGCTCATCGCCCACCACTGGCGCGAGCCGCGGCCGCCTCAAGCGGCTCTCGAAGCGTACGTCACCGTGCGCTTCGGCGGTGTCGGACTCATCATCGCTGCCGGAGCCGTGTTCGCGTCGACAGGCTCATTGAGCTACGCGGCCCTCGGCAACACAGGGCGCCCCTGGCTCGATATCGCCGCCGCCGGCCTGCTGCTCGCGGCGGCGTCGAAGTCGGCCCAAGTGCCATTCTCCCAGTGGCTCTTTTCCGCGATGGAGGGCCCGGCTCCGGTGTCGGCGCTATTGCACTCTGCGACCATGGTCGCGGCCGGCGCTTATGTGCTCATCCGCCTCGCGCCGTTCCTTGCGCCACTCGGCTGGTTCGGCCCCTCGGTCGCTGCGATCGGCATGGCCAGTGCCCTCGCCGGCGGTGTCGTCGCCGCGGTGCAGACCGATTTCAAGCGGGCCCTCGCAGGTTCCACGACCGCGCAGTACGGCCTCATGTTCGTTGCTATCGGCGCCGCCTCGACCACGGCGGCGACGGCTCAGCTGATGGCGCACGCGTTCTTCAAGTCCCTTCTGTTCCTAGGCGCCGGCGTTGCGCTTGCTACGGCGGGGACAGGCAACCTGGCCGATCTGCGCCTCGGCTCCGGCAAGCGCGTTGTTGCCATGCTTTTTGGCGTCGGAGTGCTGGCGTTGGCCGCCGTGCCGCCGCTCGGCGGCGCCTTTTCCAAAGAGGCAATTGTCGCGGCGGCGATGGATTACTCGCCTTGGCTCGGCGCCGGAGTACTCTTTACGGGCTTCATGAGCGCCTTCTACGGAGCCCGACTGTTCGCCCTTGCATACGGACGTTCCGTGGACGACTCCGGTGACGACGCCGCAATGATCGGAGCCGCTCGATCTGCGCTTTCCGGCTCCCGATCGCCCGCACGTAACATGTTCAGCTCCGAAGTTTGGACCATGGGCGTGCTCGCCGGCGCCTCGGTGCTGTTGGGCCTGCT
>CAZDGO010000170.1:0-5465 GCA_964504825.1 uncultured Gaiellales bacterium | reverse complement strand
CTAATCGGATGCTGCGGCGCAGTATACCACAGGTCTATAAGGCCCCCTAAAAGCCTACAAGGCCCCCAGAACAACCAGCAACGCTATGATCGCTATCACCAGACCTATGATGACCAAAGCCTGCTCTAGAGAAGAGCGTCGACCCCACCATCCCAACGACTCAAGGGATGTCGCAACGGGATCCTGATGGGGATGATGGGGAGCCGGAGCACTACCAACGGCTCCAAGATCCCGACCGCAACTCGGGCAGAAGGCCCCACCGGAAACCACCCGAGAGTCGCAATAACCGCAATATGTAGGTGTCGCCACGACCCCCCTAACTTGAAGGAACATCATTCATTCCCTGTACAGCTTGGCTATTCCCTCTCTGGCCGCGTTGCAACCCCCGGCTACCCTACGTCATTACCAGTCGACGTACCTTCTCCAGCATCTGCCGCTGGAGATCCCAGAGCCAGGAGATCTCCACTACATCAGGGTTGTTGCAGGCCGTGCATCGCTCCGCCGACCTCACCATCTGCTGGTAGCGAGGGAGGGCGAGCACGTCGGCCAGCCGGCCGCCGGCCGGCCGTAGTTGGTCGACCCACGCAAGGGGCGCGTCGCGGCGCAGGCAATCGCGCACGGCGCCGTCAGCCTCAACGGTCAGGATGGCCCGGGGGGCGCGGCACGCGTACGCGGTGAGAGCGGGGTCTTGCTCCAGAAGGTCGAGGTAGCGATCGGTCGCCATGAGCGGGTAGCCGACTCTCTTCAGGACCTTGGCCAACCGCGCTGCGTCCCGCAGCCCGCTGGGCTCCAGGGCTAAAGAAGTAAGCGTGCCGGCGAACCCGCTCGTCTCCATCCTGCCGGTCTCCATGGGGCAGAAGTAGAGCCCAGCGCCCCACCGCTCGGCGACTGGGGCGACACGACGGAGGGCGCCACGGTTGAGGCGCGAGAGGACGGTGTTGACCAAGAGCTTTGGGCGGGCCGGATCATCCCGCACCGACGCAGTGAAGGCCTCGAGCCGCCGGAACAGACCGGGCAGACCGCGCAGGCGGTCATGCGCCTCACCGGTGTCGTCCAGACTGAGGATCAGAACATCGACGTGACCCCGAAGCTCGGGCCAACGCTCGCCGAGCGACCAACCGTTCGTAATGAGGGTGACCAAGAGACCGGCCTCGCGGGCAACGGCCAGCAATGCGGGCAGGTCGGAGCGGAGGAGCGGTTCCCCTCCCCACACCACGAGCTGGGGGATGCCGAGGTCGGCCGCCTGCCGGTAGAGCCACGCCACCGTGTCGGTATCCAACTCGGGGGTGTCGTCGTCGCGCCACAGGCAGGTAGGGCAACCGGCGTCGCAGCGCCCGGTGATGAGGTGGCTCAGAATGACCGCCCGCCCGCGCAGACGCGCGCGGGCGAGCCCCCCCGCGAAACGCGACCCGGCGCGCACCTTGGCGGCTACGGGTGACCAATGCGGGCGCACAGGTGATGGCCGCCGGATCAGCTGACCCTCGCAGGCCGCGGTGGCACCCAGTATGATGTGCTGCTATGGACCACGAACACCCTCCCGATATCGAGTCACCGCCCGCGGTGGGCCCGTTGCCCGCGCGTGTCGCCCTCGTCCGTTGCGGGGAGTACGACCAGGCGACGGTCGATGAGGCGGTGAGCCGCGGGTTTCAGCTCCTGGGCGGCATGGAGGCCTACGTACGGTCGGGCGAGCATATCCTCATCAAGCCCAACCTCCTGGTCGGCGCGAGCCCCGAAGGCCTGGTCAGCGGTCATCCCACCGTGTTTCGGGCGGTCGCCCAGCACCTGCGCGCTGCCGGCGCGCAAATCTCGTACGGAGATTCTCCCGCATTCGGCGGCACCGCGGGGGTAGCTCGAAAAGCCGGGATAGCGGCGGTGGCGGAGGAACTGGGAATCCGCCTGGCCGACTTTTCCAGCGGACGAACGGTGTCGTTCCCCGAGGGGCGGCTGATCAAGCAGTTCACCATCGCGAGCGCAGCCCTCGATGCCGACGGCATCGTCTCCCTTCCAAAGCTCAAGACGCACGGGCTCATGCGAATGACCGGGGCGGTAAAGAACCAGTTCGGCTGCATCCCCGGCCTGCTCAAGGGCGAGTTTCACGCTCGCATGAACACGATGGAACGCTTCGGTCAGATGCTGGTGGATCTCAATCGCCTGTTGCACCCCCGCCTCTTCATCATGGATGGAGTAATCGCCATGCAGGGCAACGGCCCTCGGGGCGGCGATGCCCGCCCGATGTCGGTGTTGGTCTTCTCCGCCGACCCCGTCGCTCTGGACGCCACGGTCTGCCGCATGATCGCTCTCGACCCCATGCTGGTGCCCACAGTACGGTTCGGCGAGGCCTGGGGGCTCGGGCAGGCGGCCGACGTGGAGATCGTGGGAGACCCGCTGAGCTCCTTTGTCGATCGCGATTTTGTCGTCAATCGGGCGCCGGGATCGACCACGGGCGACGCCGGTCGCTTCAGCCGCTTCACGAGGGACCACCTCGTGCCCCGGCCGGTCATCGATCCATCGGTCTGCACCGCATGTGGGACGTGCGTCAAGGTGTGCCCCGTGGAACCCAAAGCTGTGGATTTCGAATCGAGCTATGAGTGGGTCGACGAGTCCTCCGACCGATCCACCCTGCTGATGGACGGGGCGCCCGTTCGGGCGCGCACCCACACGTCACCGCCGGTGCATCGCTATGATCGGTGCATCCGGTGCTACTGCTGCCAGGAACTCTGCCCGGAGCACGCTATCGGGATCGCGAAACCGTTGCTGGGTCGCTTGATCCACCGCTGACCTCCGTCGGCCTCCATGATGCCTCGACTCTCTCTGGCGCCCTCGCGCACGGCGGTTTGGGGAAGCCGAGGGCCCGCGGGCGGGCGCTCGAAGCCAGTTACTTCCCGAACTGAGCCGTGAAGTGCCTGGCCAGCGACGCCGCATCGGGCACGAGGCCCTCCGGAGTCAATTTGTCAACGATCCCAGGGAGAGCCTTGGCCACACCGGAGGCCATAGCCTCCTCGGGCAGTCCCGCCTTGGCCGCCAGGGCGGAGATCTGATCCGCTCCGAGGGCGGCGGTCAGCCCTTTCGGCGAAACAGGCATGTTGTCGCCGGTTCCTATCCACGTCTCCGCGACCTCCCCCAAGCCGCCCGCGCGCAGTTTTTCAAGCAGCGCGGGGACTCCGCTCCCATCGCTGCCGGCGAGTGCCATCGCGGCGCTCATGATCGGGTCGCCTCCCCCGGTCGGGGCCCCACTGGCTACGGCGACCACCGTTTCCGTCGGCGCGGCAGGTGGGGTGACAGACGGTCGCGGCACTGTTGCTCCCGCGGCAGGACCCGCCTTGGGCGCGCTCCCTCCGCCAAGAAGCGAGCGAAACCAATCCATGAGTCCCATTCGTACCTCCCCCGAGATATGACACCACGCATGCAGGCCTAGCAAGACCACTGTACACGAAGCGAATGCAATGCGCGAATCAGCCGGAGAGGCCGGACCGTTCTACGTCCACGCCGCCGGATCGAGAGGTTCAAGCCTGGCGGTGAAGTGGCGCATGAAGGGGGCCTGGTAGGTGACGCGCAGCCCGCCGATGCGGTCGCGCTTCTGGTAGAGCTCGATGAGGGAGTCGGCCACGAAGTCCATATGCGTCTGCGTGTATACCCGACGGGGGATCGCCAAGCGCACTGTCTCCAGTTCAGGGTAGCCGGCCTCACCCGTCTCCTTGTCGACGTGTCCAAAGGCGAGGGAGCCTAGCTCGATAGCCCGCACTCCGGCCTCCAGGTAGAGGCGAGAGGTAAGCGCCACTCCTGGGAACTCGCTCTGCGGAATATGCGGAAGGAAACGCTTCGCGTCCACATAGATGGCGTGACCACCCGGCGGCTCGAAGATGGGCACGCCCCCTTCGCTCAGTCGATCGCCGAGGTACCCGGTGTGGGCGATGCGGTAGGCCAGATAGCTCTCGCTGATCCCCTCGCGTAGACCCCGCGCCAGCCCCTCCAGATCACGGCCGGCCAGACCGCCATAGGTGAGGAAGCCCTCGCGCAGGATCATCTCGGTGCCCACCTTCTCGAACAGGCCGGGATCGCGCATGCCGAAGAGCCCACCGATGTTCACCAGGCCGTCCTTCTTCGAACTCATCACAAAGCCGTCGACGTAGGAGAACATCTCCCGGGCGATCTCCAGGGGAGTCTTGTCGGCGTAGCCGGCCTCGCGCAGTTTGATGAAATAGCAGTTCTCGGCGTAGCGGGCGGCGTCGAGAAAGAGCGGGATGCCGAATTCCCCGGCCACTTCCGCGGTGGCCTTGATGCTCGCCATGGACACCGGCTGCCCGGCGCCGGTGTTGTTGGTCACGGTGATGAGGATCAGGGGTACGTTCTCGGGGCCCCACTCCCGTATACACACCCGCAGCTTGGCGATGTCCATGTCGCCCTTGAAAGGATGGTGCGACGTGGGATCCCAGGCCTCATCGATCGCCAGATTGAGAGGCAGGCCTCCCCGCACCAGGATGTTAGCCTCGGTGCTGTCGAAGTGCATGTTGTTGGGAATCGGCTTCCCCGAGCGCACGAAGAGGTCGCACAAGATGGTCTCGGCGCCTCGCCCTTGGTGCGTAGGGACGAAGAACTCCATGCCGAAGATGTCGTCCACGACGTCTTTGAGGTGGAAGTAGTTGCGGCAACCCGCGTAGGACTCGTCACCTATCATCAGACCCGCCCACTGATCGTCGCTCATGGCGGTGGTGCCCGAGTCGGTGAGCAGGTCGATGAGGATGTCTTCGGCCCGTATGAGGAACGAGTTGAAGCCCGCGGCGTCAAGGACGCGGCGCCGCTCCTCGCGGGTGGTCAGGCGGAGTGGTTCCACCACCTTGATGCGGAAGGGCTCGAAGGGAAACTTGGCCACGGGACTCCTCTCTGGTGGACTCTAACTCGGTGCCACCGGTCCTGGTTGCGGATGATCGAGCGAAGCTGAGCCAGGAAGATGGCCACTGTCGTTATCTTGACCCCGCCCGCGCACGAAGCAGGGTTGGCGCCGATGAACATGAGGAGCGTGATGAGGAAGATAGAAGCCGACGGGAGCTTCCCTATGTCGACGGTGTTGAAGCCGGCGGTACGGAACGTGATCGACTGAAACAGGGCATTGTGGGCGTTGTCCCATATCGTCGGCTCGCCCGGGGTGAGCCCGAACACGAGCAAACCTACGAAACCGGCGGTGATCAGGACGGCCGTGCCCATCAACACCAGGGCCTGCGGCGAGAGCCGTGCGAAGAACGTGCGTAGCCGCCCGCGCCTCCGCCCGTTGCCAAAGCCCAGTGCCGCGGGTCGGATCTGTGCTGCGGTTCCCTTCGTTCGCTCCACGTGAGGGATTCTACGTGTACGTCACCGCCGCGGCAAGCGCCGGTCGGTGGGCCTTCGCCCGCGCGATTCCAGGCGCCGAAGCTCCTCCTGCCGGATCGCGAGATCGGTCAGCTCGCCGCGCAGGGCCCGGTAGCTGTCTA
>CAZDGO010000169.1:0-5475 GCA_964504825.1 uncultured Gaiellales bacterium | reverse complement strand
GTGGGGCCGAGGTCTATCTGTGCGCGTCGAACCCGCTCTCCACGCAGGACGACGTGGCCGCCGCCCTTGTGGTCGACTACGGCATCCCCACGTTCGCCATCAAAGGCGAGGACCGGGACACCTACTACGCTCACCTGAACGCGGTGATCGATGCCAACCCCCAAGTGACTATGGACGACGGGGCCGACGTGGTGGGCCTTCTCCACTCCGACCGGGCCGACGCGGCGACCGACGTCATCGGCGGCACCGAAGAGACTACGACGGGGGTGATCCGCCTGAAGTCCCTCGAGGCCTCAGGCCGGCTCAAGTACCCCATCGTGGCCGTGAACGAGGCCCTCACCAAACACCTGTTCGACAACCGGTATGGTACGGGCCAATCGACCCTCGATGGGATCATACGGGCCACGAACATCCTGATCGCCGGGCGCGTCGTCGTCGTGGGGGGATACGGCTGGTGCGGTAGGGGCTTCGCCATGCGCGCCAAGGGTCACGGCGCGGATGTGGTGGTGCTCGAGGTGGATCCGCTGCGCGCGCTGGAGGCGGTCATGGACGGCTTCCGCGTGATGACGGTGGCCGAGGCTGCACGCATCGGCGATCTGTTCGTCACCGCGACCGGCGATATGCACGTGCTGCGTCGCGAGCACTTCGAGGTGATGAAAGACGGGGCCATAGTGGCCAACACCGGTCACTTCGATGTGGAGATCGACATCCCCGCTCTGGGCGAGATGTCGGTCGCCCGCCGCTCCGTACGCGACTTCGTCGAGGAGTTCCGCCTGGCCGATGGCCGGTGCATCTACCTGCTGGCCGAAGGGCGCCTGGTGAATCTCTCTGCCGCCGAAGGGCACCCGGCCAGTGTGATGGATATGAGTTTCGCCAATCAAGCCTTGGCCGCGGAGTACATAGTCGGGCACGCGGCGGAACTCGAGCGGCGTGTGTACGACGTGCCTACAGACATCGACCAGGATATCGCCCGGCTGAAGCTCGCCGCTCTGAACGTCACTATCGACGTGCTCACTCCCGAGCAGGAGAAATACCTGGCCAGTTGGGACATCGGCACCTAAGCCCGTGTGTCCTTCGGATCATCCCAGCGAGGTCCGCACCATCGAGTGGCGGCAGGGCGCGGTGGTCATGATCGACCAGTGCCGGTTGCCCCTCGAGGAGGTGTACGTGACCTGCCGGACCTGGGAGGAGGTGGCCGAGTGCATCCGCACCATGGTGATCCGTGGGGCACCGGCCATCGGCGTCGCCGCCGCCATGGGTATGGCTTTGGCCGCCCGGGCGTACGAGAGCGAGTCTCAAGAGGTTTTCGTGCGTGCGCTCCAGCGTGCAACCAAAGACCTATTGGCTACCCGGCCTACGGCTGTCAATCTTTCCTGGGCGGTCGACGAGATGGAGCGGGTCTGGCGACAGGATCTGTCGGCGGCGGAGGTGGCGGAGGCGATGGAGGCACGGGCTCTCGAGATCTACGAAGACGACCTATCGTCATGCCGGGCGATCGGTCTGTATGGAGCCGAGCTTATCGAGGGCGACCGCCCCGTCGTTCTTACCCACTGTAATGCGGGGGCTCTGGCTACGGCCGGCTATGGCACGGCGCTCGGGGTCATCCGCGCGGTCTTTGCGCGCAACCCGCAGGTGCGCGTGCTTGTCGACGAGACGCGACCGTTCCTGCAGGGGTCGCGGCTGACGGCATGGGAGCTGCTCCACGAAGGCATCTCGGCCGAGCTCATAACCGACAACATGGCCGGACACTTCTTCCGCACGGGAGAGATTACGCACGTGGTAGTGGGAGCCGACCGCATCGCGGCGAACGGCGATACGGCCAACAAGATAGGTACCTACACCGTGGCCGTGCTGGCTAGAGAGCACGGGGTGCCCTTCTACGTGGCTGCCCCTGTGTCCACGCTCGATCTCTCGATCCCCGACGGGGATCACATTCCTATCGAAGAGCGCGACCAAGCTGAAGTCACTCATCTCGGTGGGCGCCGCGTCGCCCCCGTGGGCGTGCGGGTGCGGAATCCCGCCTTCGACGTGACGCCGGCCCGCTTCATAACCGCTATCATCACCGAGCGGGGGGTGGCGCGGCCGCCGTACGGCGAGGCACTGGGGCGCCTCGCCGGCCTTCCCCGTGGTCACAGTAGCGGCGCCGGTCAAAGGAGCGACATATGCGGGCAATGATCATGGCCGCCGGCCTCGGCACCCGGCTGAAACCGCTCACAGGATTCATCCCCAAACCGATGGTCCCCATAGCGAACAGGCCCGCTCTCTACCACATCCTACGGCTGCTCTCGCAGCACGGCATCACCGAGGTGGTCGTCAATCTGCACCATCTCCCCGACACCGTCACCAGCTACTTCGGCGACGGTGCGTGGCTGGGCGTCGACCTGCGCTACGCGTTCGAAGAGCAGCTGTTGGGGACGGCCGGCGGGGTCAAGAACAACCAGGGCTTTCTCGGTGACGACACCTTCCTGGTTCTCAGCGGCGATGCCCTCACCGATGTCGATCTGACTGCCTTGATCGCGGCACACCGCGCGCACCGAGGCATCGCCACCTTGGCGGTAGCGGCGGTCGATGACACTTCTCAGTACGGCGTGGTCGTGGTCGATGATGAAGAGCGGGTCCGTGGTTTTCAGGAGAAGCCGCGCCCAGAGGAGGCGCAGTCGAACCTCTGCAACTGCGGCATGTATGTGTTCGAGCCGGAGATCTTCGAGCGGATCCCCGCGGCTGAGTTCTACGATTTCGGCGCCATGGTCCTTCCGGAGTTGCTGCGTGACGACCTCGCCTTTCACACTCACACAGCGGCCGGGTACTGGAATGACGTGGGCAGTCTGCCCGAGTACCGCCGCGGCAGCTTCGATGTCTTAGCGGGCGTCGTGTCCGTCGAGCGGACTGCCCGGGAGGTGCAGCCCGGGGTATGGATAGGTGCGCGGACACTACTTGGTCGTGGGGTGGAAATCCGGCCTCCGGTGCTGATCGGCGACGAGTGCACCATCGACGAGGGGGCGGTTCTGGAAGGGCCGGTCGTGCTGGGCGACCAGTGTGTCGTGGGCCGGGGGGCTCGTGTGGGTCGCAGTATCCTGTGGGGCGGCACCTATGTAGGCCCCGGTTCAGTGGTCTCCGAGAGTATCGTGGCTCGGTCGGCACACGTGGGTCGGGGCGCCAGACTGGTGGGTGCGGTCGTGGGTGAGCGTTCGGTGGTGCCGGCGGGAAATGATATCGGCGACGCGGTGCTCGATGCGGAGACCGAGATGGATCCCGGTGGGGTCTGGAAGATGGATCCCGGTGGGGTCTGAAGCTCCGTTATCGTTCGAGCGCGTGCGCGAGGTGTTGGCGGACACCGTGTGGTCGTGGCTGTTTCCTGCCAGATGCGCGGGATGCGGACGATTCGAGACCTTCCTCTGCGACGATTGCCGGGCACAACTGATACCGGTGGGACCACGGCAGTGCCCGCGGTGTGGCAACCCTGGTGTGGGTTGGACCTCTCCGGCGTGGTGTCCGGTCTGTGTTGGGCAGGAGGTGGCGTTTCTGCGGGCCCGCAGCGCGTTCCTCTACGAAGGCGTCGCCCGACATCTGGTGACGGCCTTCAAGTTCGAAGGCCAGCGGTCTCTGGCACCGGTCATGGCGGAACTCGCGCACGCGGCTTTCGCGGATCTCGTCGAACCGATGAGAGACGCGATCGTGACCTGGGTGCCCTCTCACCGGGCCACGGAGCGCTCGCGGGGCTACAATCAAGCCGAGGTACTGGCCCGCAGTCTGGCGAAGCGAGCGGGCGGACTCCCGGCGGCGGCCCTGGTTCGCAAGATGTCGCGGACACAGCATCAACAGACGCTGAGTCGTCGGGGTCGGCAGGCCAACCTGCGAGGAGCGTTCCGTCCTGTGGGGGAACGCATCGGGGGTCGAATCGGCGATGCACAGGGGGTGATCGTGGTGGACGACGTATATACGACCGGCGCCACTGCCAACGAAGTGGCGGCGGTCGTGGCGCGGAGCACCGATCTGCCGGTCTGCGTGTTCACCTTCTGCCGCACGGTCGCCGTCAGCCAACAAGGTGCCGACTGAGCGGAAATGTGCTCCGGTGAGCTGCCCTGCGGGGCGGTTCTCAGGCGGACCCGCACAGACGGTTGTGCTATCGTTGTTGCTTGGAAAACCGTTCCGTTGCACACGTGCGGCTTGCGAGTCGAAGACTAAGCCAAGGAGCTGAGACAGAGTGAACCTGACCGTCAAAGGGAGGAATATCACCGTCACCGATGCTCTCGACGCATACGCGCTCGAGAAGATCGGCCGGCTGTCGAAGTACCTGTCCGACGGTGCCCGCATCGAGTTGGAGCTGTCCGCGGAGAAGAACCCGAGTATCGCTGAGAGCCGAATCGCCGAGGCAACCGTCCACACCAAGGGCCCTACCATCCGGGCGCGCGAGGCGTCGAACGACATGTATGCTTCCATCGACCTGGTGGCCGACAAACTCGAACGTCAGGTCAAGAAGTACCGGAGCAAGCTGGTGTCGCGTTCGCAAGGCGGCCATAAGGAAGCCTTGGCCAACCATGGATTGCTCGCCCCTGAAGAGTATGAGACCGAAGTCGAAGATGAGGATGCCATGCCGCGCATCGTCAAGGTGAAGCAGTTCAGGGTCAAGCCGATGACCCCCGAAGAAGCCGCCCTTCAGCTCGAGCTGGTCGGGCACGACTTCTTCGTCTTCACGAACGCCGAGTCCGCCGAGACCGCGGTGGTGTACCGTCGCCGTGATGGGGACTACGGGCTGATCGAGTCTCAGCGCTGACGGAGCGCCGCTCCCTCGGGCCCCGTCCCGAGCGTCATCGGGGGACCACATGGTGAAACTGGTAGACAGAGTCCTTCACTTCGGTGAAGGACGTAGGATGAAGGCCATCGAAGCGGTGGTCGGCCAGGTGTCGGCCCTTGAGGCGGGCATGGTCAAGATGTCCGACGACGAGCTTCGGGCCCAGACCGCGGCCTTCAAAGCCCGCATCGATCGGGGCGCCACCCTCGACGAACTCCTGCCCGAGGCCTTTGCGGCCGCGCGGGAGGCCGCCCGGCGGTCTGTGGGCATGCGTCCCTTCGACATGCAGGTCGTCGGCGCATGCGTGCTAGATCAGGGCGGTATCGCGGAGATGAAGACCGGCGAGGGCAAGACGCTGGTGGCGACCTTGCCTGTGTATCTGAACGCTCTTGCCGGCAGAGGTGTCCACCTGGTCACGGTCAACGACTATTTGGCCGGTCGCGACGCGGAGTGGATGGGCCCGGTGTATCGGTTCCTGGGTCTGGAAGTGGCTGCTCTGCAGAACAACATGGAGAGCGGAGCGAGGCGCGCCGCCTACACCGCCGATGTGACCTACGGCACCAACACCGAGTTCGGCTTCGACTACCTGCGCGACAACATGGCCCTGGGGGTCGATCAAGTGGTGCAGCGGAGCCACTTCTACTGCATAGTCGACGAAGTCGACTCGATCCTCGTCGACGAGG
>CAZDGO010000168.1:0-5529 GCA_964504825.1 uncultured Gaiellales bacterium | reverse complement strand
GTCGCCGTCCCCCCCACCTTCCGCGGCCTTGGCGTCGGCCTCTGCCTTCTTAGCCGCCTGCTTCGCCCGATAGTCAGCTTTCGTCGAGCACTCGGGGTCGAGACAGAGGACCCAAGGCCGCTTCCCCCCCATGATCTTCACACGCGGGGTGCCGCACTCCGGGCACGTCTCGCCGGTGGCCATGATGTCCCCCCGCTGCGGCAGCGGATAGGTCTGCGTGCACTCCGGATAGCCCTCGCACCCTACAAAGCGCTTCTTGGTAGCCTTCGACCGGATGATGCGCAGCTTATGCGTGGTGCACGTAGGGCAGTCGCCCAGAATCTTGTCGTCGCTAATGCCCTCCATGATGATGGCGGCCACCTGCTCCTTGTTCTCCTCCAACGAGCGGTAGGCCTGGCGCAGGAGCTCGCGCGAAGAGCTGACCACCTCGTCTTTGGTCATCTCACGTTCGGCGATGGCGTCCATGTCGTTCTCGAGATGGGCCGTCATCTCGGGCGTCGCGATGCGGGGCGCGAACTTCAGCAGGGCTTCGGCGACCTTGATACCGGTCTCGGTCGGCTCCACCGGGTTGCCGTGGATGTAGCCCCGGTCGTACAGGTTCTGGATAATGTTGTGGCGGGTGGCCTTCGTGCCCAGGTTGTGTTTCTCCATGAGCTCGATGAGGCTGCCCTGCCCGAACCGGGAGGGCGGCTGAGTCTCCTTGCCCTCCAGATGCTTGTCGACCAGCGCCGTGGGATCGCCTTCGGTGAGGTCGGGAAGCTCGGTGTCCTTCTGTCGGGAGTACGGGTAGTACGCCAGCCAGCCCGGGGACACCACACGCGAGCCCCGCAGAAAGAAGGGCTCGGCATCGATGGACACGTCGATACGGTTCGATTCAGACACTCCGTCGTCGGCGATGGTGGCAAAGAAGCGACGCACCACCAGCTCATAGAGGCGCCACTTGCGGTCATCGAGCGCCCCCCGGTGGGCCACGCCGGTCGGGTAGATGGGCGGGTGGTCCGTGGTCCGTTTGTTTCCCCGACTGGCAGTGAGCTTCTCTTTCGCCAGGAGCCCGCTCACTTCGGCGTCGAACTCGCCGCCGGTCAACGTCTGCAGCACCTCTTCGAGGGGAATCGAACTCGGATAGACCGTGTTGTCAGTACGCGGATAGCTGATGTAGCCGCCCATGTAGAGGTCCTCGGCCACGTTCATAGCCGCCGCCGCGCTGAAGCCCAGCGAGGTGGCCGCCGTCATGAAGCTCGTGGTGTTGAAGGGGGCCGGCCGCGGCACCTTCTTAGTGGTGCGCTTGACCTGCGTGACCACCCCGGGTCCAGCGAGCTTGTCGAAGACGACCTGTACGCGCGCCTGGTCGAGAAAACGCTCCTCTGTGTGAACGGCCGAGAAGGCATGACCCCGTGCGGTCAGGTCGACCGTCAGCACCCAGTAGGGCACGGGCACGAACGCGCGCCGTTCGATCTCTCTCTCGACGATGAGTGCGAGTGTGGGGCTCTGCACGCGTCCGACACTCAGGAACTGACTGCCCAGACGGTACGTGGCCAGACTCACGAAGCGCGTCAGGGTGGCCCCCCAGATGAGGTCGATATCTTGGCGGGCCTCCCCGGCGTGAGCCAGGGGCTCGGATAGGTAGTCGAGTTCGTTGAATGCTCGGCGGATCTCCCCCACGGTGAGGGCGGAGAAACGGGCCCGCCGGGCGGTGCGATACAGATGCTCGTTTTGGCCGGCGGCGATCTGCAGGGCCTCGAGCCCGATCAGCTCTCCTTCGCGGTCGTAGTCGGTACCGATCACCAGCGACGTGGCGTCGGTGGCAAGCTTCTTCACCGCCCGCACGACCGACTTCGCCGTCTCTCCCTTTATCAGCGGAGCGTCGATGAGGGCCGCCGGATCGACCTTGCGCCAGTCCGAGAAGGCCTCGGGGAACTCCACCTGCAACACGTGGCCTTTGAGACCTACGGCCACATTTTTCTCGCCGGATTCGTCGGTGAAGATGTAGTACGGGACTTTGAGAAAAGCCTCTTGCTGCAGCTTTCCCTTCGCCAGGATCTCGGCGATCTTGGCGGCCGCATTGTTCTTCTCGGTGATGATCAATCGCACTCTGGGAGCGCTCCTTAGGCTGTGGATGAATGCAGGCGCCCGTGCAATTGTGCCACACGGATTGTGCGACCGGCCGACCGTTCCCCTATGAAGCGGACTCAGCCTCGTCGCGGATAGCGTCTTCGACCGAACGATGAATGGAGAACATGCTGTCGAATCCGGTGATGCGGAACATCTTCTCCAGATGAGGGTCGTCCATGACCAGACGCAAATCGCCGGCCTCGGCGCGAGCGCGCCGGAGGCTCCCGACCAGAACGCCCAAAGCCGTCGAATCTATGAACGCCACCTTGGTGAGATCGACGACCATCTGCGCATGACCTTGGGCCATGCCGGAATCGACGGCCTCTTTCAGAAGCGGGGCCGTATAGACGTCGAGCTCCCCGGCAACATGGATGACGAGCGCTCGGGCGACGGTTGTGTTGCTGATAAGGACGTTCATGACCAGGTCATGAGCTTATCATCACAGCCGAGAGCTTGCACGCGCATCCGACCGGCGACTATGAGCGACGAAGAAGAACCACTACTTCGACGTCGTCGTGGGACCGCCGGATGTGGTCGGCGTAGAACCCACGGTAGTGGCCGTAGTAGCCGGGTTCATAAGTGCGAGTTGCTCCTTGACCGTCGCCGCCATGGTGCCGTCGGGAGCGAGCTCCAGGTACCGGTTCCAGGCTAGAACGGCTGCTTTGGTGTCGCCCGCCCCGCGCAGAGCCGACCCGAGCTGAAGGAACGCCTCCGCGTTCGCGGGATCGAGGGTAGTGGCCTTGTTCAGCACACGAACCGCGGCTTGATAGTCGCGGGCCTCGGCGCTCATATACATGGCGGCCAACTGTAGCTGGATCGACGCATCGGTCGGCTTGACCGCGGCGAGCTTCTCCAGGTACTCCGCCTGCTTCGCGGGTTGCTGTAGCTGGCGGTACGCCGTAGCCATCCCCAGGAGGGCGACCTCGTCCGTAGGATCGGTCTGCAGGGTGACCGTGTAGGCTTTGATGTTCTGTTCGGGCGTGTTCGGACCCGACTGGCTCTTGCTGCCGATGCTGCTCCACAGGTCGTTCCAATTGAGGTTCACGCCACTGCCGACCCCGAGGGCCACGAAACTCAGACCGAAGACGACGACCAGGATGACGGCCATGACCTTGGCAAATCTGTTGATCTTCTTTCTATCGAGCAGCACAGTCCTGGTCTCCTATCATCGCGTCCAGTGTACGGCGGCGCCCGTGTTCCCCATCGTTCCAGGGCGCGGGCTAGTAGGGATTATGCCCTATCCGGGCGAGAGCGGCCAGCCACGGCGCCCAGACTACCGCGTAGGACACCCGCGGACTACCCGCGCAGATGCCTGCGCACGGCGTCGGCGTCGCGCGTGATCTGAGAAGCGTCCGCGGTTACGAACACCTTCTTGTCGTATACCACCCGGCCGTCGATCATGGTGAAGAACACGTCTTCCTGGTTGGCCCCGTACACCAGAGCCGACACCGGTTCGTCGATGGGCGAGAAGTGGCTGTGCTCCATGTCGACCGCTATCAGATCGGCCCGCTTCCCCGGCTCGAGGCTGCCCACGGAATCGGCGAGCCCGAGTACCTGCGCCCCCCCGAGAGTGGCCATGCGGAGCACCTGTTCGGCGGTGATGCACACGGCGGAGGTCTGGCTCGCACGGTGCAGGTAGATAGCCGTGCGCATCTCGTCGAACATATCGAGTATGTTGTTGGACGCCAGGCTATCGGTGCCCAGGCCCACCCGGAGTCCGGCGGATAGGAAATCACCCACAGGGGCGATGCCGCAGCCGAGCTTGGCATTGGATTTCGGGCAGTGGGCGATGGCCACGTCGTATTTTTTCAGCACTTCGACGTCGGAGTGCGCCACCTGCACACAGTGGATGGCGATCAGGTCCGCGTCGAGCGCGTCCCACTGCTCCAGATACTTGACCGGTGAGGTTCCCGTGGGCATCCACATCAGGTCGTCCCAGCCCACGAGTTCCCGGAAGTCGTGCGCTAATACCCCCGCACCGTTGCGGACGAAGGTGACCTCGGCGAGCGACTCGGCCACGTGTGTAGCCACCTTGAGGTTCTCCCGCAAGGCATACGCCGTCAGCGCCCGGAACAGAGGGCCCGACACCGTATAGGGCGCGTGCGGAGACAGGCCCACAGAGACGAGGGGGGCGGCCAGATTCCGCGTCGTCTCGATGCGATCGGCGACGAACGCCAGCGTATGGCCGATCTTGGCGTCGTTCATGCCGAAGGCCTCCACGAACGCATACGCGCGGAGACCCAACGCACCGGCGGCATTCACGGTGGCCTCGCCGTCGAAGACGGTGTCACCGATACAGGTGATGCCTGACCCCACGCACTCCATGGCCCCCAGCAGGGCGGAGGCGGCGTAGTCGGTCGAGTCGAGCTTCCGTTTGGCGACCAGGAAACGCATCATCCAATCGCCGAAATCACAGTCGTCGAACAATCCCCGGAACGCGGAGTACTCCAAGTGCACGTGGGAGTTCACGAAACCGGGCAACAGGATGGCGTGGTGAAAGTTGGTGACGCTGTCGTCGGGATACCGAGACCGGAGTTCGTCGGCCGGTCCGACAGCGGAGATCTCGCCCCGGTCGATCCGCACGGCCCCCTGATGCAGGGGTGCATCGACAATGGAGAGGACCCACTCGGCTTCGTAGATCATGCAGACTCCTTCGCCACGCCGGGGTAGGGACAACTAGGCCGCGGACCGCCGTGGTCGTCTCTATATTTGTCCTATTCTAGCGGAGGCGGGCGGCCACCGCCAAATGGTGGGCTCATGTTAGAGTTGCGCTGTGATGAGCACGACGAACGAAGAGAAGCACCAGGAAGCGTACGCGGGCGCGGAAGCCGCGGTACGCGCCCTTCCTCCCGCCGATATCGCCGCCCGTGCCGGCCTGCTGTGGGTGCCGGCGTCCATCGACCACGAGCAACCCGGGGTCCGCTCCGCGTCGACGGCCGGTCACTTCGAGATCGCCGCCTTCGGTGCCACGGCACGCCTCAGCTGGCCGGATCTGTCATTCGATTCGCCTAGCCCACTACTCATGACCTTCCCGTGGCGACTGATCGCTCTGCACCACCTCGCCATGACCTGCAGGGCCGAACCCGGTGAAGACTGGGTGAGCTACCGGGAGCTCCCCGACGGCCTCTTCTACGCCAACACCATCACCCGCGAAGTCGAAGAGCCTCTCGCCCGTCTCTTCGGCGCCGACCCGGCCGCCTTCTTGGCCGCCGGGGGTGCCTTGGGAGGAACACACCTGCGACTGGCCGATGTCGCCCTCTTGTTCCACCCCCTTCCGCGAGTGCCGGTGGTGTTCGCCCTGTGGAGTGAAGACGACGAGTTCCCGGCCAAGGTCAAAGTCCTCTACGAGCGGGTCGGCGCGGCCGGGCTGCCCCTGCAAGACCTGCGCATCGTGGCAGAGTTGGCCGGAGCGGGCCT
>CAZDGO010000167.1:0-5531 GCA_964504825.1 uncultured Gaiellales bacterium | reverse complement strand
TCTGCCGTCACTACTGCTCGGTCCACATGGATGCCGGGTAGAACTTCACGACTTCCCACTTACCGTTCTTGGCGGCCATCGACGAATAGCTGCCGCTGACATTGCCCCATTGGTCGAAATCGAGCGGGCCGGACACGCCCTGGTAGTTGATGTCTTCGCCGGCCTTGATGGCGGCGACGCCGTCGGCGTAGTTGAAGACTTCCTTGCCCGGAGGGGTCGACACATCCTTGTACGCCTGATTGATGCCTTCACCGGTCGCCGCTCCGGCCTTCGTCATGGCCAGCGCCTCGACGATCATCACGTCGTAGTAGTTCGACTGGAAACCACCCGTCGGCTCGGCGTTGAACAGCTTCTGGAACCGGTCGGCCCAGGCCTTGAACCCCTCACTCTCGGTATCGGCGCTGGGCATCTCGGTCAGGATGCCTTCGAGCACATCCGGACCCACCAACCCGAACATCTCGGGAACCGCCAAGTCCGAGGAGACCATCCACTTCCACTCGTAGCCTCGCTGCTTTGCTTCCTTCAGCAGAGTGGCGCCCGATTCCTGACCGGCTCCCAGCCAGACGGCGTCGGGCTTCGCACTCGAGATCTTCTTCAGCTCGGCCGCATAGGTCGGCTGGCGGGGACTGAAGGCTTCGTCCACCACGATCTCGCCACCAAGCTTCACGAACTCATCCCTGACCGCGGAGGAGATGCTCTTCCGCCCTTCGTCGTTCTCGTAGAGCATGCCGATCTTCTTGTAGCCGGACTCCCAGAGCACCAGCGCGGCGATCCTGCCGTCGAAGGAGTCCGACGGGACCGTGCGGAACTGGTAGTCGCCGCCCGTCTTGTCCAGCTTGGTGGTGCCGGCCGCCCCTGAGGTCACCATGGCCTTGTTCTCTTTGGTGATGGGCCAGATGGCGAGCAGCACGTCCGAGATCGGGCCGTTGATGGCTATGACGCCGTTGGCGCCGATCAGCTTGCGGGCACCTTTGATGCCCTCCTCGACGGAGCTCCGGTCGTCCTCGGTGTAGAGCTTGATGTTCCGGCCGAGCACGCCGCCGGCCGCATTGATGTCGTCGGCGGCCATCTTCGTGGCGTTGAACCAGGGCGTGCCAAAAGCGGCCATCTCGCCCGTGTACGACGTCAGCATCCCCACGGGGATATCGCCACCTCCACCGCCGCCCGCCGTCGTCTCTGTTCCGCCCCCGGCCGCAGTAGTCTCGGTGCCACTCGCCGCTGTAGTCGTCGTTTCATCACCACCGCCGCAGCCAGCTAGGACCAACACAAGCCCCACAGCCAACAGCAGTACGAAGCCTATCACCCACGCCCGTCTCATCCGTGTCTTCCCCCTCGCATCGAGCTGCATGGTTCGCATCTCCCCGTGTCCTTTTCCACAACCCCTGTGAACGCCGTCTCGCCGACGTCAGCTTTCCCTACTCGGGCCTCCTTTCGCACGTTCCCGACCTTCCACTACCACTTCTCCTTGCGCCCCAGGAACAGCGCCTCGAAGTCCTCGTCTTCCAGCAAGCCCCGTCCGGTATCCGTTCGGATCACCGATCCAGACTCCAGAAAGTAGACGCGGCCGCAGCGCGCCAACACAACCCGCGGGTTCTCCTCGACGACCCAGAGGATGCCGGTACCCTCACTGTTGATCTCCACGATGGTCTCGATCAGGCTCTCGGTCACCTGAGGGGCAAGCCCCGACGTGGGCTCATCCAAGATGAGGAGCTTGGGTTGAAGCAGCAGGGCACAGGCGACCGCCAACATCTGGCGCTCCCCCCCGGAGAGCGTGCCCGCCCGTTGGCTGCGTCGCTCTTGGAGTATGGGGAAACGGGCAAACGCCCGCTCGACGCCTTTCCGGCCGTCCTTGGTGAGATACGCTCCCATGCGCAGGTTGTCGTCGACCGTGAGGTCGGGAAACACGTTGCGCTCCTGGGGCACGTAGCCGAGCCCGAGTTGGGTCATCTGGTGCGGCTCTAACGTCAACGCGGAGGTGCCGTCGAAGACCACGTCGCCGGAGATGATCCAGAGGATACGGGCGATAGTCTTCATGAGGGTGGACTTCCCGGCGCCATTGGCTCCGAGGACCGCCACCATCTCTCCCGCCTCTACGGTGAGGCTGACCCCGTGCAGGACCGGAATGCGGCCGTATCCGGATTGGACATCCTTCACTTCGAGCAGGCTCATGCTGACTTCCCCAGATACGCTTCTATGACCTTGGGATCACGCGACACCTCCGCAGGGGTGCCCGCCGAGATGATCCGTCCCCGCGCAAGCACGTGGATGTAGTCGCAGAGCTCCATGATGAAGCTCAGGTTGTGGTCGATCACGAGCAAGGTAAGTCCCTCCGTCTGGAGGCGCTTGAGCAGACCCAACAAGGCGTCGCACAACGCCGGGTTTATGCCCGCAGCCGGCTCATCGAGGAGGAGGATCTTAGGGTCGAGCATCAGCTGACGTACCAGCTCCACCATTCGCGCCTCACCGGCCGAGAGGTTCACCACGAGCTCGTTCCGCCGATCGATCATGCGGATGGAGGCAAGCAGATCGAGCGCTTTCTCGCGGTTCGACTTCTCCTGCACTCTGACCTCACCGCCGCGGAAAAAACCGCGGAACACACCTTCGCCCCGCTGCTGCAGCGGCGATGCCATAAGATTCTCCAAGACGGTCATCTGGGGGAATCCGTGCGGCGTCTGGAACGTCCGGGCCACGCGCCGGCCGGAGATCGCCCAAGCCGGGAGACCGCTGATCTGCTCGCCTTCGAACCACACCTCGCCCTCCGTGGGACGACAGACGCCGGCAATGACGTTGAACAAGGTGGTCTTTCCCGCACCGTTGGGACCGATGAGACCGGTGATGGAGTGCTCGGGCACCTCGAGAGAGGTCTGCTGCACGGCCTTGATCCCGCCGAAGAACTTGGATACGTGCTTCACCTCGAGCATGGTCGCCCTTTCACTCTTTCACGCGGCCGTCGCGGCCCGCGCCCTGATCCATCGACCTGGCCAACGCGGGGCTGAAAGGCGGATCCACCGTGTGCCGCTCGGGCAAGATCCCTTTCGGTCGAAAGCGGATGATCAGGATGAGGATCAGGCCCATGGCGATGAAACGGGATGCCGCGAGCATGGGTGCGAGATCCGCCGAAGCTTGGAAGAAGCGGGTGAGCTCTTGAGCCGTCACGAGGACCGCCGTGCCCAGAATCGCCCCCTTGTAGTTGCCCGTACCACCGATCACCAGGGCTATCCACACCGTCCACGTGACCTCCGAGACGAACATCGTGGGCACGATCAGCGACGCATAGGTCACGTAGAAGCAGGCGGCCACTCCCGAGATCACCCCGCCGAGCACGAACGACTTCATCCGCAGCCGGGTGATGTTCTTGCCAACCGAGAGGGCCACCTCTTCGTTCTCACGCACGGCCCGCAACGCGCGGCCGAATGGTCCCCAGTGCAGCCGGGAGAGCGCCAAGAAGATCAGCAGTAGTGCTACCAGCACCAACGTCATGTAGAAGTACTGGTAGACGTTGCCACTCGCGAACTGACCTCGGAACGGCTTCTGTAGGTTGTTGAAGCCGACCACGCCGTTCGTGAGCCATTCTTCGTTCGTCGCCACGGCCCGCACTACTTCCGCAAAAGCATAGGTGGCGATGGCGAGATACTCTCCACTCAGGCGCAGCGCCGGCATGCCCACAAGCAGGGCGACCAGACCCGACACCAGAGGGGCCACGATCATTCCCACCCACAAGGGCAGACCAAGCCCGATCGTGTAGACGTTGGCGTCGGTGGGATGGGGTGCCGTCACCAACACGAACGTGTAGGCACCGACCGCGAAATAGCCCACGATGCCCAGATCGATCAGCCCCGTGATGCCGAACTTGAGATTCAGCGACAGGGCAAGGATGGCGTAGATGCCAATGACAACGACGACCCCCGAGATGAACACACCAAGGTTCATGCTACCCACGGGAACCTCCCCCGAATATCCCCTGCGGTCTCACCACGAGCACCAACATGATGATGATGAAGGCCACGGCCGACCGGTACGCCGCCGGGATCCAGATGACGCTCACGTCCATCCCCAACCCAATGAGCATCGCGCCCACCATGACCCCGTAGATACTGCCCAGACCACCGAGCACCGCGGCAGAGAGGATAACCAAGATGATGGCCCAGCCCATGTCGCTGTAGACGGTCCCCTGAATGCCCATGAGCACGCCGGCGAGCCCGGCCAAGGCGGAGGATATGATCCAGACAAGCGACGACACCGATTTCGTGTTGATACCGCGCACCCGGGCAAGGTCGTACTCGCTCGAAAGAGCCCTCACGGCCATGCCCGCCCGGGTGCGGGTCAGGAAGAAGTGAAGCCCGATGGACGACACGATGGCCACCGCGATGATGAGGATCTCCAGGCTCGAGATGATGGGCTCACCGTTGATACGGATGAACGCGGGCTGACCCATGATGAACGCCTTGGGACGCGCGCCGAAGGTAGCCTCCACCGCCCCGTGGATGACGTAGGCTACACCCACCGAGGTAAAGAGCAGATAGAGCCCCCCATGACTGCGGATGGGGCTGAACACTATCTTGTCAGAGAGCCATCCCAGCAGCGCCACCACGGCGATGGAGATCAGAGCCGAAAGTATCAGCGGAAACTTCAGCACCATGAAGAACAGGTAGCCGAAGAACGCCCCGAGGGCGACCATCTGACCGTGGGCGATATTCAGGAAATTGTCCGTCCTCCTGATCATCGAGAACCCAACGGTGCCGAGCAACAGGATGCTGCCCGTGACCAGCCCATAGACCACATACTGTAGGTAGAGCACGTATCACCCCTCCCTGGTGTCGATCCCCTCAACATCCACTGGACTTGCCGTCGTGGGTTTCCTGCGCGCATTCGGGCGAAAAATCTCCAGGTGATGACGCATGGCGCTCCCCGCCTGATTAGGGTCTCTCGCACGAACATGCTGCAGGATGTACTCGTGGCTGTACACCACATAGTCCAACCGCCGGTCTGGGTACTCGGGCACCAACGCGGTCTCGTACAGGAGTCCCTCAAGAGCATCCATGAAAGCGACGAACACCGGGTTGTGCGCGGCGCGGGTAAGGGCGATGTGGAACTGCACGTTGATCCTGGCCTGGGCGTCGGTGTCGCCCCCGCCGAGAAGATCCACCCACGTGCGGTTGAGGCGTTCCAGGTCGGCCAAGTCATCTTCGTCGGCCCGAACCGCGGCCAGCCGGGTGGTCACCACCTCGAGTTCCATCCGGGCCTCGACAAGGTCCTCGGGAGTGACGTCGTGTACGGCCCCATAGAGGTCCATGAAGCGTGTCAGGGGCTCCACGTCGGGCAGGCTGCAGAAGATGCCCCCGTTCGGCCCCGGTTTCACCGTGACCAGACCATCCCGTTCGAGAACGCGCAGGCCCTCTCGGACAACGGCGCGGCTCACCCCGTAGCGCTGGATGAGATCCTGTTCGGAACCAAGGCGCTCCCCGGGCTTGCACCGCCCGCGCGAGACCATGCTCGTGATCTCGTTTATAAGGACGTCGGCCGAGCGCGGC
>CAZDGO010000166.1:0-5535 GCA_964504825.1 uncultured Gaiellales bacterium | reverse complement strand
AGCCGGACTCATGTCGCCCGCGCCGGTCCGTCCCTCGGCCGGCAAGGGCGCGATCTCACCGAAGCGCAGCGAGTTCAGGTTGCAGATGGGTCGGGCGCCCATCGTGAAGATATCCCGCACTATGCCACCCACCCCGGTGGCCGCCCCCTCGTAGGGCTCCACCGCCGAGGGATGGTTGTGGCTCTCGATCTTCATGGCCACGGCCAATCCGCCCCCGATGTCCACGATGCCCGCGTTCTCCCCGGGACCCTGGAGCACCCGCTCGCCCGTCGTCGGAAAGAGCTTCAGTCGCGGCCGGGAATGCTTATAGCCGCAGTGCTCGCTCCACATGAGGGAGTACACGGCCAGCTCTACATGGGTGGGCTCGCGCCACTGGATAGAACAGATGTGCTCGTATTCGCCGCGGGTGAGACCGAGTTCCTCGAAGAGTTCAGGCATCTACGTCTCCTGGTGTGCGTCGCCGGAAGACGGCACATCCGTCGCGGACTCGTTGCCACCAGGGCTGCCCTCCGCCGACCCGCCCTCCGCGGGCGCCGCCTCACCCAGAGGTCGGCAATCCGGGCCCAGGCCCGGGATCTCACGCCAGTCCAGCTGGCTCTGGCACACGCGACAGACGCACGTCTCTGACAAGAACCCTTTCGTGAACGTGTCGAGATGACCGCAGCGCGGGCACTGCACAGGCCCGCTCACGACACGACCTGCGACGCAACCGCGGCGATCGGGCGACCCAGACCGCGGGCGCGGAGCACATGATCGACCAACGAGCCGAAGAGGCCCCGGCCGTCGGTGCCTCCCAAGATTTCTTCACACACCCGTTCGGGATGCGGCATCATGCCCAGCACGTTCCCCACTTCATTGAGGAGGCCCGCAACGTTGTCCACGGCTCCGTTGGGATTGGCCGCGTCGGTCACCCGCCCGTCGGCGTCACAGTAACGGAACACGACCAGCGCCTCGTCCTCGATGGTCTGCAGGCTCTCGGCGCCCGCGGTCCAGGCCCCTTCGTTGTGGTTCACCGGCACCTGGATCACCTGCCCCACTCGCAACTGGCCGGTGAAGGGAGTGTCGGTGCGCTCTACGCGCAGGTACTGGGGATGGCAGATGAACTTGAGCCCCCGATTCCGCAACATAGCTCCGTGCAGCAGGTGGGCTTCGGTCAAGATCTGGAAGCCGTTGCAGATGCCCAAGACGAGGCCGCCCGACTCCGCGAAGGCCGCCACTTCCCTCATGACAGGGCTGAAACGAGCGATGGCCCCGGTGCGCAGGTAGTCGCCGTAGGAGAAACCACCCGGGAGCACGACCACGTCGGCACCCTGAAGATCGTGGTCTTTGTGCCACAGATAGAAGACATCGGACTCGGGGAAGGTACCCAGCGCATGCACCGCGTCGTATTCACAGTTCGATCCCGGGAACACCACCACGCCGAAGCGCACCAGGCCACCCTTTCCACCTCTCTCCTCCCCCGCGACCGGAGAGGTCACTCGCCCTCCTCCTCGGGCGCCGCCATCGCCGCCGCGAACGGTCCGGTGGCTTCAAGTTCGAAACGATAGTCCTCGATGATCGGGTTCGCCAGCAGTTGCCGGCACATGGCGTCAACATCCTTGCCCACCACCCCGGCGTCCGCGCCGTCGACTTCGAGGGTGATGAGGCGCCCGACACGGATGGACCCCACACCGTCGAATCCAAGCGCCGGAAGCGCCCGTTCGATGGTGGCCCCCTGCGGATCGGAGATGCCCGTCTTGGGAGTCACATACACCTTCACCTTGAACATCGAATCCACCTCCTTTGCGACCCTACCCGCGCGGCCCCCCCGCCCCAGGTCCAGAGGAGCCGCTTCACGACGAGATCCGGCGCAGGACCTCGGCATACGCCTCTTCTACCCCGCCCAGGTCGCGGCGGAACCGGTCTTTGTCGAGCTTCTGCCCGGTGACGGCATCCCAGAAGCGGCACGTGTCGGGAGAGATCTCGTCGCCCAGCCGCACTGTGCCCTCAGCGTCGACCCCGAACTCAAGCTTGAAGTCGACCAGAGTGAGCCCTCGCTCGGCGAAGAAGGCGCGGAGCACCTCGTTCACCTGCCGAGACATGATGGTAGCCTCCTCGAGGTGTGTCGGCTCCACGACCTCGAGTTCACCCAAGTGGGACATGCACACCAAGGGGTCGCCCAGTTCGTCCTCCTTGTAGTAGTACTCGACGATAGGCGGATTCTTGAGCGGGGTGCCCTCTGGATAGCCTATCCGCTTGGAGAGCGAACCGGCGGCCACGTTCCTCACTACGAACTCCACCTTGAACATGTCGAGGCGGCGGATGCGCATCGCCGTCTCCGACTCGACACCAAGGAAATGTGTCTTTACGCCGCTCTGCTCCAGCAACGTGAAGAGGCGCGACGAGATGGCGTTGTTCGTGCGGCCCTTCTCCTCGATCGCGCCCTTCTTCTTGCCGTCGAAAGCAGTGGCTGAGTCTTTGAAATCTTGGGTGTAGACTTCGGGGTCGTCGGTGGCGTACACGACCTTGGCCTTGCCTTCGTACAACTTCTCGCCCGTGATCATGGCGCTCCCGTCCGGGGCTTCGGTGTGCGGACAGGCGTCTTCGCGCCGCCGCCGTCTTCTTGCAATTCTAACAGGAACGCGGAGGGGTCACGCCGTCGGGACACCCGACGGTGCGCAGGCCTTCACCACTGCAGTGCCTCCACCCTGTCGAATATCACGCCCGCATTGCGCAGGTGGTAGCCGGGTTCGAAGAGCGCCTCGATCTCCGGTCCTCCCAGGTAGGCCGCAACCTCCGCGTCCGCAAGGAGCAGATCCTTGAACGGACGCTTCTCCTCCCAGGCGCGCATGGCGTTCCGCTGCACGAGGCGGTAGGCGTCCTCGCGCAGGAGACCGCCGCGCACCAACTCCAAAAGCACCCGTTGACTGTAGATGAGGCCGAAACTGCGCTCGATGTTGGCCGCCATGGTCTCGGGATAGACCAGCAGACGGTCGATCAGGTCGGTCGCCTTCCTCAGCATATAGTGAAGAAGGATGGTCGAATCGGGCAGGATCACCCGCTCCACGCTGGAGTGACTGATGTCGCGCTCATGCCACAGGGCCACATTCTCGAACGCGGCCACCATGTTCCCTCGAATCACGCGAGCCTGACCGACCAGCCGCTCGCTGATGATCGGATTGCGCTTGTGCGGCATCGCCGAGGACCCCTTCTGCCCCGGTGAGAAATACTCTTCCGCCTCCAGCACCTCAGTGCGCTGGTAGTGGCGTATTTGGACGGCGATCTTCTCGATCGTAGCGGCCAGGAGAGCGAGCGCGGCCATGAACTCCGCGTGGCGGTCTCGCTGCACGACCTGGGTAGAGATGGGCGCCGCCCCCAGACCGAGCCGAGCCATGACCAGTTCTTCCACCCGCGGATCGATGGTGGCGTAGGTGCCCACGGCCCCGGAGATCTTGCCCACGGCCACCTGCTCCGTGGCCCGCTCCAGACGCTCGAGTCCCCGCCGCACTTCGAAGGCCCACAGCCCCAGCACCATGCCGAACGTGATCGGCTCGGCGTGCACTCCATGGCTGCGCCCGATCATCACGGTGTCGCGATGCTCCAGCGACCGCCGCTGCAGCACCCGGCCGAGCGCCCGGGTCTGATCCGCGAGCAGGGCCCCCGACCGCTTCAACTGCAGGGCCAGTCCGGTGTCGAGCATGTCCGACGAGGTCATGCCGAAATGAATGTACTTACTCGCGTCTCCCACATACTCGGCCACGTTGGTGAGGAACGCGATCACGTCGTGCTGGGTGGTCTCTTCGATCTCCCTCACCCGGGTGGGATCGAAGGCCGCCTTCGCCTTGATCTCGGCGACCGCGTCGGCCGGCATCTCTCCCAGTTCGACCCAGGCCTCACACACGGCGATCTCCACCTCGAGCCAGGTGGACATCTTGGCCTCCTCGGTCCACAGGGCCGCCATCTCTGGAGTGCTGTAGCGGTCGATCATTCCGTGCCGAGTCCCTCGGGCACGGAGATCAGCCAGCACAGACGGAGCATCTTCGCGGCCAGGATGGCGGCGTTGCGGGCTCCATTGATGGCCACGCAGGCCACCGGCACCCCACTCGGCATCTGCACTATCGAGAGCAGCGAGTCGAGCCCCCCCAAGTCCGACGTGCGGATGGGCACGCCGATCACGGGAAGTTCGGTATACGCCGCGATGACCCCGGGAAGAGCCGCCGCCTTGCCGGCGCCCGCGATGATGACTTTGATCCCGCGGGCCTCGGCCGACAGGGAGTATCCGCGCACACCATCGGGGTTGCGATGGGCCGAGAGCACACTGACCTCGTAGCTGATGCCGCGGTCGGCCAGCTCGTCGGAAGCGGCCCGCATGACCTCACTGTCGGACTCGGACCCCATGACGATTCCCACCAGGGGCGCGTCGATATCGATGCGCTCGAGTAGTACCTCCACCTGAGGTTCACGTTCAGGCTGTGTCATCAGTCGCTCCTCTCCGCCCGCAGGGCGATGTCGGTACGGTGCTGTGCCCCGGCGAACGTGATGCGCGCGACTCCCTCATATGCCAGGTGCCGAGCTTCCGCGAACGAGTCGCCCACGGCACTCACCGTCAGCACCCGGCCGCCGGCGGTGACGATATCCCCATCCACCAACGCTGTTCCCGAATGGAACACCTCCACGCCGGGCGCGGCGGCCGCGGCGGCCAATCCGCTGATGATGTCGCCGTTTGAACTCGTAGCCGGATAGCCCCGCGACGCCATCACTACGCCCACGCACGGGCCCTCACTCCACTCGGCCGCCGCCGGCAGGGCCCCTCCCCTGGCCGCCGCCCACAACAGCACCAGCAGATCGGAGCGCAGCCGCGGCACCAGCGCCTGCGTCTCGGGATCGCCGAACCGGCAGTTGAACTCGAGCACCTGGGGTCCGTCGGCGGTCAGGATCATTCCCGCATACAGCACGCCCCGGAAACCCATGCCCCGGCGCCCCAGCTCGTCCACCGTGGGCCGGAACACGGTGCGAACGATCTCGTCGTAGAGGGCGGGCGTCATGCTGGGCACCGGCGAGTAGCAGCCCATGCCCCCGGTGTTGGGACCCTGATCGCCGTCGAATATCCGCTTGTAGTCCTGGGCGGGAGCCAGCGGCAGAACCTGACCATCGCTGACGATGGCGAGCAGGGAGACCTCCTCGCCCACCAGGCACTCTTCCAGCAGCACGACGCTGCCGGCCTGTCCGAAGCGCTCTTCGAGGAAGCACTCGCGCAGGGCCGCATCGGCTTGATCGAGCGTCTGAGCCACCGTGACGCCCTTTCCGGCGGCGAGACCGTCGGCCTTGACCACGATGGGCAGACCCCACTCCCTCACGTAGGCGTGGGCGGACTCGTAGTCGCTGAACGTCGCCGCCCGCCCGGTGGGCACGCCGGCGGCGGCCATGACTCCCTTGGCGAACGATTTCGAGCCTTCGAGTAGAGCCGCTTCCGCCGACGGACCGAAGACGGTCAATCCCCTGGCTTTGAACTCGTCGGCGATGCCGGCGACCAGCGGCGCCTCTGGTCCCACGATA
>CAZDGO010000165.1:0-5569 GCA_964504825.1 uncultured Gaiellales bacterium | reverse complement strand
GCCGACCCCGTTCTCCTGGGCCACCGCCAGGGCGTCCAGTGTCGCGAAGCGGAAGTCACCCATGTCGGCGAACGCTTCCGGGGAGCGGGTGGAGTTGATCAAGATGACAGTCTCAGGTCCGATCCCGCTCATCAGGGCCGGGCTCAGCAACGAGGGATCGAAGCACACGATCGCATCGGGCTCTTCGATATCGCAGCGCTCCCGGATGGGATCGGCGTCAACCCGGATGAAGGTCGCCACCGGAGTTCCCCGGCGGGCTCCGCCATACGTAGAGTAGGCTTGGACGAACTTCCCTTCGCGAAAATATGTGGTCGCCAAGACCTCGCCGGCCATCTGGGCGCCCTGGCCACCTCGACCTTGGATACGTAGTTGCAGCACTAGACTCGTTCCTTTCCTGCAAGCACCGGGGCACAGCCATCCGTGGTGACCGCACCCCGCGTTCCCGCGTCGCGTTACCTACTTGCCGCGGTGGATGAAGCTGCCGATGCCGGGCTCCGACAGCACCTTCCCGTCTTCTACAACCACCTGGCCGCCCTTGATGGTCATCACCGGCCAGCCTTTGAGGGTGCGCCCCTCGTAGAGGGAGAAGTCGGCGAAGGAGTAGATTGAGCTCTGATCGACGACCTGCTCCTTGGCCAGATCCACCACGACGAGGTCGGCGTCGGAACCCACGGCGATGGTGCCCTTTTGCGGGTACACGCCGAAGACCTCGGCCGGGTTCTTGCTGGTGAGTTCCACGATAGTCTCGAGGGGCACGCCGCGCCCGTTCACGCCCTCATGCAGAAGCACGGGCAGATGGGTCTGCAGCACCGGATAGCCCGGCATGGCGCCCAGCATGCCTTTTTCGGCGCCTTTGATCTCTCTGCTCAGCGAGACGTTGTCGGTGCCCAGGCTGTTGATGGTGCCGTCCTTGACCGCCGCCCACAAGGCTTCGCGGTCGCTCTCGTCCTTGATGGTGGGAAGCATCTTGGCCAGCAGGCCGGACGCGTCGTTCTTGGTAAGCGACAGGTACGGCGAGGTGGTCTCGACGAACACCGTCGCCGGTCGATTAGCCTTGGCCGCCTTGACGCCCAGCTCCGACGACATATGCACCAGATAGAGGGGCTGGTCGGCCTCGGCCGACATACGGCACGCCCGCACCACGGCGTCTTCTTCGGCGCACGCCGGCCCCGCCTCGGCCCAATCGCAGAGCGTGCCGTCAGGCTTCTCGCCGGCCAGCTTGTCGAAGGCCTCATCGAACATGGCCTGGTCCTCGCAGTGCACGCACCCGGTCACGTGCCCGCCCTGGGCCTTCAGCCGCTTCAAGCCGTCGAGGATGAAATCGTCGGGCACGTTGGGGAACACACCCTTGACACCGCACATATAGAACTTGAAGGAGGTCACCCCGAAATCGGCGATGTACTGAGGGATCTCGTCGAGCTGGGCGGGGGTGAACATGCTGAGGTGGAAGAAGAGATCGGTGGACGACTTGGCGTTCACCGTGTCGATCATCCCCGGGAGGGCCGGCACGTACGACTGGTCGCCACCCATGAACACGCCGATAGTGGTCACCCCGCCGGCCAGCGCCGCGCGGGTCTCGTGCTCGCACTCGTAGCCGAAATCGCCGGTGAAGATGCCCAGATGCACGTGGGGGTCGATGACCCCGGGGATGACGTACTTGCCGGCGGCGTCGACTGTGCGCGTGGCGTCACCGAGCTTGTCCTCGGCGTCGATGGCCACTACTTTCCCGTCCTTGACGCCCACTCCCGCCCGCACCTTGCCGGTGCCGGGGATGACCAGGGTCCCGTTTATGATCTTGAGGTCCAGCATCGATCCACTCCTTCTGACGCAGTCATGTCGGATCAGATGGTTGCAGGCTCACTTAGCGCGCTACATGAACCCCGGCAGCCAGGTGACGATGACGGGGAACGCCAGGATGATAGCCACACCCACGACGTTGCACGCGACGTAGGGCAGGGCGCTGCGATAGACATCCGTCATGGAGATGTCCTTGGGCGCCACACCCTTCATCACGAAGAGCGCCAAGCCGAACGGCGGGGTCAACTGCCCTATCTCCAGGCAGACGAGCATGAGAACAGTGAACCATATCGGGTCAATGCCCAAAGCACGCACGATTGGCATGAAGATGGGGATGGTGATCATCATGATGGACACCTGCTCCATGAAGCACCCCATTACGATCACGACCCCGAGCATGATGAGAAGCACGGTGAACGAGCTCCCTCCCCACCCCACTACCATCTCCACCAGCTCGCGGCTGGCCCCCGAGAAAGCCAGGATCTGGCTGAAGGCGGACGAGCCGGCGATGATGGTGAGGATCATCACTGTCACCTTGAGCGTACCGAACATAGACTTCTTGAGCACGTCCACGGTCAAGGCGCCGAAGGCCAGGGCCAGCACGATGGCTCCAAAGGAACCGAGGGCGGCGGCCTCCGTGGGTGTGGCGACACCCACCAGAATGAGACCGGTCACCAGGAAGATGATGATGAACATGGGGAACACGTCCCGCACGACCCCGATGATCTTCTCTTTGGTGCCGGCGGACTCAACCTCATACTTAGGCGCAAGCTTGGGGTTTATCACAGCCCGTCCAATGGTGTAGATGAGAAACAGCGCCAGCAGCACAAGGCCGGGGAGGATAGAGCCGATGAGAAGCCCTCCGATGGAAACCTCGGCCAAGCTCCCGAGAAGCACCGCCAAGGCGCTGGGCGGGATGATCATGGCCAGCGCCCCGGCGCTCATGATGGGACCAAGCGACATCTCTTTGCTGTACCCGCGGGCGCGCATCTCGGGCACCATCAGAGTCCCAAACATGGCCGTATTGGCCACAGTGGAGCCGCTGAGGGCGGCGAAGAGCCCGCCGGCGAGCAGGGTGATGACGCTCAAACGCCCGGGAACCGGGCCAAGCCACTTGGAAAGAACGTCGATCGTTCTGGAGGCCAGACCCGAATGGAACAGCACTTCCCCCAAGAGCAGGAAGAAGGGAATGGCGGTGAGGTTGAACCTGGTCAGTGAATCGTACATGCTCAGCATGAGCTGGCTGAGTCCCTGAGTGCCGCCCATGAGGAAGTACATCACTGCGGACGTAGTCACGAAGAAGGCGAAGGCCACCGGAAGGCCGCTGACCATGAGACCCACCAGGCCGCCCATCATGACAAGGAGCAGAACCCACCAGTCCATGGTCATGCCCCCTCTTCGTGCAGTCGTTCCGCCGGCTCGTCACGCAAGGAGTGGACCAGATTGCCTACCGGCTCTTCCCCTTTGAACAGCCGGTAGGACTTCCTCACAAACTCGATAGTGAGAAACACACCGCTTATCGGGATGATGACCATAAGCAGCCACTGGGGGGTGTCGAGGATGTTAGTCACGCGCACGCCGCGGCGTAGCATGCCAACGGTCACGGCAGTCCCCTGCCACACGAGGAGCAGTCCCACCAATGCGCCCAGCACCGAAGTGGCTCCGAGGAGAACTTCTTTGGCGCGAGGCTTGAGCGCGTCCACAAGCAGGTCGACGCGAACATGCCCATCTTGGCGAAGAAGCCAGGGGGCTCCGAGGAACGTGATGTAGAGAAGCAGGTAGCCGCTCAACTCGATTACGGCCGGTTCGGGCCGATCAAACGCGAAACGCATGAAGACCGCATACACGACGGCCAGCATCATGAGCATGATCATGATGCCCGCGACCCAGGCCATGATCTCGAGCAGGATGCCATAGATGCGTACAATCCGCCGCCACCCTCCGGCGGCGGATTGTACTCGGGGTTCGGGCGCCATCTTCCGAACCCGCTACTTGTCGATCTTGCTTTTGAGCTCGGTGGCCAGCGCCTGGTCTTTGGCCATGACGGCCGCCCAGCCCGAATCGTACGCCAGCTTCAGATACTGCTCAGCGTCCGGGAGGGTAACCGCCTTCACACCTTTGGCCGTGATCTTGGTACGGTCGTCGGTAATGGCTTTCTTGAAGTAGTCGTACTCTTCTCGCTCAGTCTCGATCATGGCCTCGGTGACGGCCTTCTGCTGGTCGGCAGAGAGCTTTGCCCAAGCCTTGGAGTTCACCAGCGCGCATACGTCCACGCTGTAGAAGGCGGGATCGATGACATACTTCGTCACTTCATCCCAGCCGAAGTCGGAGATTCCAACCGACGGCCAACCGTAGCCCAGCACCATGTTCCGCTCCAGGGCCGAATACACCTCGCCGGGATCAGTGGTCACGGGAGCAGCGCCCAAAGCCGCCGCAAAGGCCTTGTAGGCCGGGGTCACGCGGATGGATTTTCCTTTGAAGTCCGCCATGGTGGCGATGGGCACCGTTGTGTACAAGTTGTATGTGAGGCCAGGCGTGCCGGCACCCAGGTAGTGGGCGTTCATCTTTTCCTGATATAGCTTGTCATAGAAGTCGGCCACACCGGCCGCGCGCTCGTCCCAGGGGAGCAGCTTGGTGAACTTTGCCGCCTCGAGCACTGGAATCTGCGCCACACTGTACGTGTGTGCCGTCCAGGCCATGTCCACCACACCGCTGCGCAGAGCCTCGGCCAGCTGAGCGGATGGAATGGCTTCTGGTCCTCCGCCCCACTTCAACTCGACGCTGCCCCCGCTCTTCTCCTGCACCTTCTTCTGCAGGATCTTGAAGCCCGTGTTCATCACATTGGTCTCAGCCCACGCCGAGATCACCTTGAGCTCGACCTTGTCTCCCGCCGCCAACGTCGATGAAGAAACCGCCTGCGTGGTAGGAGTGGTCGCCGCCGTGCCAGTCGCCTCGCCCGGGCTCGAAGTGGTCGTCGATGCGGAGTCGCCGCAAGCGGCAACTGCCACGATGACAAGGACGAGGAATGCGCTCAACAAAGCCAAATGCCCAAGCTTTCTCATCTAACTGCCCCTGTTCTAGTTGGAAGGATTCCGGTTAAGCAAGACAATCATGAGGAAACTAGGAACCAGTTGCACTCCGGGAGCCCAGCGCTAGTCGAAACGGAGCCCGATGACACACACGGCCTCTGCCTCGCGGTATTACCCCTTTCGTAGCCGTATTGTGCAGAATGTTTCTATCTGACCACCCAAACCACACAGGAGCAGTTACCTGGGCATAACTCACCGACTCGAACTCCATCAAAGTCTTGTGGGCCTTCCATTACCGTACCTCCTGCCCCCAGATGTCCCGATGCCACACAGGAAGTATCAGCCGGTCCGGACAGAACCTGAATTACATTATGTCCCGAGCAAGAGCATGTCAACATGTCTGTAGT
This sequence comes from uncultured Gaiellales bacterium, assembly GCA_964504825.1. GTDB lineage: Bacteria > Actinomycetota > Thermoleophilia > RBG-16-64-13 > RBG-16-64-13 > JAJZQZ01. The sequence goes on along the minus strand of CAZDGO010000165.1, from coordinate 336 downwards.
CATTCCTACACCTTCGTAGTACAGTGGCTCAACACGCGGCGACCAACTTGGATCTGCGAAGTCTCGGATCGCACCGAGGGTGACCCTGCAAGCCGGGGGACAACGTGATCGACAACGTCGGCCCCGCACGCGCAGAGGAAGTGTAGATGATCGATTCCGCCTATCAGAAGCTCGACTACACCCAGAAGCGCTTCGCCGACGCGCTGACGGATCTACTGCGCCAGGAACAGGGTGACCCCCAAGCGCGGGTGAACCTGCGCAAGTTCTTCGGCCGCGTTGACGGCTGGGAATACGAGACCCTCCGCAAGCAGATCTCCGGCGAGAGGACGCTCAAAC
>CAZDGO010000164.1:0-5611 GCA_964504825.1 uncultured Gaiellales bacterium | reverse complement strand
CGAACATGGTCTACGCCGGCACCGAGCCGGGTGCGGCCGCCGCCGTGGTCGCCGCGCTCGCCGCCGTCGGCGTGATGATCAACGCCGTGGGGCCGAGCCGGGTGCGATTCGTGACGCACAAGGACGTGGACGCCGACGCGATCGGGCACGCGTTGGTCGCCGCCCGGCGGGCGGCCGGTCGTGCGTGGCGATCACCGGTGGGGCGGGAGTATTGACACGGCGAGAGCGATTGACTATGGTGTGGTCGAACCATTCGACCACGCGGCATTGAGGGTGGTGGTGCGTGAGGTCCACATCCAGGGAGTGTGATGGCGGCAACGGTGGCTGACGCAGCACGCACAGCTATACACGGGGTTTCTGCTGGGCCTAGCTATGACCTCATGGCCTGGCGGCGACGCATCCCGCTCTTGGGGTCCGTCATAGCCATGAACGCCTGCTCCCAAGGGCCCCAGCTGGATGTCACCCGGGAGGCCGCCGACGCGTACCTCGACTCCTGGAACGTAGCCGGCATGGACTGGGGCGCCTGGATGGACGAGACCTACCGGGCCAAAGCGGAGTTTGCCCGGCTGGTAAACGCCTCTCCGGATGATATCGCCGTAACGAGTTCGGTAAGCGAGGCGACCGCCAGTCTGGCCAGCGCGCTAGACCCCACAGGACCGCGGCGCACCGTCGTGGTGACCGAGGCTGAGTTCCCGAGCGTGGGTCAGGTGTGGCTCGCATCTCAGAAGTATGGGTTCGACATCAGGTATGTGCCTGTCCGTGACGGCATGGTCTACCTGGAAGACTACGACCCGGTGCTCGACGAGCGGACCCTGATCGTGTCCGCCTGCCACGGCTATTACCAGAACGGTTTCAAGCAGGACCTCGGCGCGGTGGCGCGGAAGGTGCACGAGGCGGGCGCGCTGCTGTACGTCGACGCCTACCAGACCCTGGGCACCTGCCCGGTGGACGTCAAGGCCCTCGACATCGACTTTCTGACCAGCGGCACGCTCAAGTACCTGCTGGGTGTGCCGGGGATCGCGTTCATGTATGTGAAGCCGGAACTGGTCGACCGCCTGTACCCGGCCATCACAGGCTGGTTCGGACGGGCGAACCCGTTCTCGTTCGACCTCAAGGGGCTCGACTGGGCGCCGACGGCCGCCCGGTTCGATACGGGCACGCCTCCGGTGATCAATGCGTACATCTCCCGGGCCGGTATGAGCGTGATCAACGAGATCGGCCCGCAGCACATCGAAGCTTGGACCACGGAACTCTCGCGCCGGTTGATCGAGGGTGGACGGGATCGCGGGTTCACACTGCATGGTCAGGACGACCCAACTCGCAAATCCCCCTCCACGGCGTTCGTCTGCCCGGGCGATTCGCACACGGTGGAGACGTCGCTCCGCGGCAGGGGAGTCCTCGCTTCCGCGAGGGGGCCGGTCATCCGCCTGGCTCCTCATTTTTATTCCACCACGGAGGAGTGCGATCTGGCCCTGGACGCCCTGCAAGCGGTGTTCGAGGGGGGCGCGTGACCCGAGAGATCGTGAGCACCCCCTACGCCCCCGACGCCATCGGGCCCTACTCGCAGGCGGTCCGGGCAGGTGGCCTGCTCTTCTTGAGCGGTCAGATCCCGCTCGAACCGGCGACCGGGCAGATGGTCAAGGGCGGCATCGAGGTCCAGACCGACCGCGTGATGCGCAACCTGCAGGCGGTGGTCGAGGCGGCCGGAGCGACCATGGCCGATGTGCTCAAGACGTCGTGTTTCCTAGCGGACATGAGTCAGTTCCCGGCATTCAACGAGGTATACGGGCGCTTCTTCCCGGCGGATTCCCCGGCGCGGGAGACCGTGCAGGTGGCCCGCCTTCCCAAGGACGCTCTGGTGGAAGTCTCCGCCGTCTGTTGGGTGGCCGAATAGTGCACGGCTTCGTGGCGGGCATCGTGATGCTCGATTCTGAGACGCCTCGCATCCCGGGTGATCCGGGTCATGCCGGGGCGCTCGTACTTGAGTGCAGCAATCTGGCCACCTTCAGGAGCGACGTGCAGCGGGCCATCGGTGTGCCTGTGTTCGACATGGTGAGTCTCATCGAGTCGTTCGCGGACGGGTACCGGCAGCGCACGTTCGCCTTCCCCTACCGAGCAGGCAGAGGGGAGGGCCGAGCATCAAGAGACACCAGGGATGGGTGAGTAGCGACAAATCCTACGACGTAAAGTGTTCACGGACGAGGGGGTACACGCAGTGAAGTTATCAAAGAATCTGGTGGCAGTATTGGCGCTCCTGATGGTCGTCGGGCTGGTGCTCGCGGCCTGTGGCGGCGGCACTACCACCACCACCGGGGGGGCGCCGACCGATACGACCGTCGCTCCTACCGATACGACGACGGCGTCCGCTGAGGCCATCACCGTCAAGATCGGTGCGGGCGGCCCGATCACCGGCGATCTCGCCAAGATCGGCACCGACGCTCTGCAGGCCATCCAGATGGCCGTTGAGGACTACAACGCCTCCGGTAAGGGCGGCGGCATCACCTTCGCCGTCGAAGTCGGCGACGACGCCGGCGACCCGGCGAAAGCCGCCACCGTCGCCGAGAAGTTCGCTGCCGACGAAGCCGTCGTCGGGGTCGTCGGTTCGATGACGAGCTCGGCCGTGCAGTCGGCCCTGCCGATCTTCGACGGCGCGACGCTGGCCGAGATCACCCAATCGGCCACCAACGACAAGCTGTCCCAAGGCGGGTACACAGTCTTCCACCGCATCTGCCCGACGGACGGCGTCCAAGGCCCGTCGATCGCCCAGTTCCTGGTCAACGACCTGAAGGCCACGAGCGTCTTCCTGATCGACGACAAGGGCACCTACGGCCAAGGACTCGCCGACCAGATCGAGGCCGGGCTGAAGGCCGGCGGGATCACCAACATCCAGCGGGCCCAGATCGCCTCCGGCGACAAGGACTTCTCTGCCGTGCTCACCAAGGTGAAGGCGATGAACCCGAGCATCCTGTTCACCGCCATCCCGAGCCCGGCTATGGCGGCGGCCATGGCAAAGCAGATGAAGAGCATGGGCTTCGCGGTTCAGATGATGGGCGGCGACGGCATGAAGGACGCCACCGAGCTCATCGCGAACGCGGGTGGCGCCACGGAAGGTATGTACGCCACGAGCCTCGGCCCCATGCCGGAGACCGTCCCCGAGGCGAAGACGTTCCTGGACAAGTACGTTGCTAAGTACAAGGAGACCAGCCTCTTCACCGCCCAGAGCTATGAAGCGGCCAACATCCTGATGGACGCCGTGGTAAAGGCCGGAGTTAAGGACGGCAAGGTCGACCGCAAGGCGGTCAACGACGCCCTCTCCGCCACCAACACCACCGGCATCTTGGGCTTCCCGATCTCGTTCACGCCCCAAGGTGACCTGAACGGCGGCGGTATCACCATCATCCAAGTGAAGGGTGCTGCATTCGCGGCTGTGTCGGCCATCACCCTGGTGCCTCCGTTCGCGGCGAAGTAGCAGAAGGACACACAAACCGGCACACTCGAAGGATGTGGGCCGGGGCGGCAGCATCGCCCCGGCCCACGCCGAAGAGAACCGGCTCAGCCCGGTCCAGTCCGTAGGCGCTGGGCCAGACTAGGCTGAGCCGGTCTCTCGCGGGGGGAGGACTCGACACCCATGACACAGCAGATCGTCAACCTACTCACCTTGGGCTCCGTGTATGCCCTGTTCGCCCTGGGCTACTCGATGGTCTACGGCATCCTGACCATGCTCAACTTCGCCCACGGCGAGGTCTTCATGATCGGGGGCTTCGTGGCCTTCGCGGTGCAGCAACTCTTCATCGATGGCGACCAGCTGAAGGCCAACCCGGTCGTGATCATCCTCTGCATGCTCGTGGCAGCCATGCTGGTCTGTGGCGCTATCGCCGTCGCCATCGAGTTCTTCGCCTACCGTCCGCTACGGAATGCCGCCCGTTTGGCGCCGCTCATCAGTGCCCTGGCGATGTCTATCCTTCTGCGGAACGTCGTGGGCGTCATCACCGGCTTCCGGGCGCGTCCCATCCGCACCGACCTCCTTCTGCCCAGCAGCTGGGGCATAAAGATCGGCGACGTCACCATCGGACCGGACCGCATCCTTATCATCGTCGTCACCATCGTGACTCTTATCGGGCTCGAGATCTTCATGGGACGCAGCAAGATGGGCAAGGCCATGCGCGCGACGGCTCAGGACCGCGAGGCGGCCTCGTTCATGGGCATATCGGTCAACCGGGTCATTTCGACCACCTTCCTGGTAGGCGCCATGCTTGCCGGCATCGCCGGCGTGCTGACCGGGCTCTATTACACCCAGGTAGACTTCGCCATGGGTTTCGCCTTGGGCATGAAAGCATTCACGGCGGCGGTGCTCGGGGGCATCGGCAACCTGCGCGGCGCCGTACTCGGCGCGTTCGTCCTCGCGACCGCCGAGACCCTGGGCTCGTTCTACATCTCCTTCATGTATCGGGACGTCATCGCCTTCGGGCTGTTGATCGTCCTGCTTCTGTTCAGACCGTCCGGACTGCTTGGTAAGCAGATCCCGGTCAAGGTGTGAGGTAGCGATAATGGCTGAATCGTTCCGCATGCGGGTCGGCGGCGTCTGGGAACGCGCCACGACGCCGATCACCGCCGTGACTTCCCGAGTGCCTCCGCAGGCGCGTGTTGCCATCTTCGCGGCGATGGTGATCGTGTTCCCCCTCCTCGTCAAGAGCAGCTATTGGACGAGGGTGGGCGTGGTCGTGGCCATCTACGTCATTCTGGGCAACGGCCTTAACATCATCGCCGGCATCACCGGCCTGCTCGACATGGGCTTCATCGCCTTCTACGCAATCGGCGCCTACACCTACGCACTGCTCAACTCGGCGCAGCTGGACATCCACTTGGGGTTCTGGCCCTCTCTGCCCATATGTGTGCTCGCGGCCGCCGTCCTAGGGGTGCTCGTCGGGATCCCGAGCCTGCGTGTCCGCGGGGACTACCTCGCCATCGTCACCCTAGCCTTCTTCTACATCGTGCAAAGGCTCATCATCAACGTCGACGACGTCACGAACGGGCCCAACGGCATCCCCGCACTCAAGCGTCCCTCGATCTTCGGCTATGTGATCAAGACACCCACCCAGTACTACTACTTGTACTGGATCTTCGCCGCGATCGTCGTCTTCATCTCCCTGCGGCTTCTGTTCTCCCGCACGGGGCGCGCGTGGGCGGGTATCCGCGACGACGAGATCACAGCCTCCAGCTTCGGGGTGAACCTGCCGCGGTACCGGACATTCTCGTTCGTCACCGCGGCCGCCATCGTGGGTCTGGCCGGAGCGCTCCTGGCCGCCTTCCAGGTGGGTGTCTTCCCGGAGAACTTCACGCTCGATGAGCTTGTCGCCGTCTACCTCATCGTCATCCTGGGCGGCTCGGGCAATCCGAGCGGGGTCGTGGTCGGAGCGATCCTCTATACTTTCCTGGGCGAGTACATGCGCAAATTCCCCAGTCTTGTGCAGTGGCGCATGGCCATCGTCAGCCTGATCCTGCTCATCGTGATCGTCCTGCTGCCGCAGGGCGTGCTCCGTGCGCGGCCCCGCAAGAGCAAGACCAGCGTCGACGAGGCCACCGGCGCGGGTGTGTCTGCAGGCCCGCGGCA
>CAZDGO010000163.1:0-5617 GCA_964504825.1 uncultured Gaiellales bacterium | reverse complement strand
GCGGCGACCTGTTTCGCCAGCACCTTCAGCGCCACGGTGCGATCGATCCGCGCATGACGGTGGGCGACATCATCGCCGAGCCCATCCGCGTCAACAACCTCCTGCCCCGCCGGGAGATCGACGACCGGGTGGGCTACCTGCTGAACTGCGTGGGGCTCTCAGCCAATTTTCGCAACCGCTACGCGCATCAGTTCTCGGGCGGGCAGCGGCAACGCGTGGGCATAGCCCGCGCGCTGGCCATGGCGCCGAAGCTGGTCGTGTGCGACGAGCCCGTCTCGGCGCTCGACGTTTCGATCCAGGCGCAGGTGCTCAACCTGCTTTCCCTGCTGAGCGACGAGTTCGGCCTGACCTATCTCTTCATCGCCCACGGCTTGAACGTGGTCAAGCACGTGAGCGACCGGGTGGGCGTTATGTACCTGGGCCGTATTGTCGAGGTGGCGCCCAAGCGGGAGCTCTACGCCAACCCGCTCCACCCGTACACGAAGGCACTCCTCTCGGCGATCCCGGTGACGAATCCCGCTCATCGCACCAAGCGGATCCTCCTCGAGGGGGAGGTCTCAAGCCCCATCGATCCCCCACCTGGCTGCCGCTTCGCTGGTCGCTGCTACGCCAAGAGTGAGTGCCTGAGCTGTCCGTGTGACACGAGGATACCGGAGCTCGCAGAAGTCGCCCCGGCCCACTTCGTGGCCTGCTACTTGTTCGCCGACCAGGGACGCGAACCCCAAGGAGCCGGCTCCAGATGAACATAGCCGACGAGTTGGAGAACCTCCAGACGCGATGAGCCGGCCCGCCCGGCGCGAACACTCAGGCGCGTCGGAATAAGTGCCGGATCATTCTCGCAGTTGGCTCTTGCGTCATCGGGGTTCTCCGATCGCTCATGGGGGTGCGGCCTAACGTGTTTGCGGATAACCAGCGAGCGAAGCGAGTCAGGTTGATCCGCAGGTTAGGAAGCCGTGGATCGAGGTGTCACCCAATCCGGGTATCTCATCAGGCTCCCCTCCAGTATCGCTGGAAGCCGGGATGAGCAGGGACCGATCAAGTGAAACCAACACAGCGGATCCATCTTCATCCTCGTCTGCGATAAGCCGAAGCGGCACGCCAAGTTCGTGAGTCGCTCGAAATCGTGTTGATGCTCGACCGGTATGCACGCGCACAGCGCGTCGGCGTGATACAAGCCGAGAATAGAGAGTCATCCCCAGGAAGACAAAGGCTGTCGCCTGGAACAGGTCGGCGACGACGCCAATGCGGATAAGTCCGGAGTTCGCCAAGACGTTCCAGCCGTGGTGGCCGCGTGGCCCGGTGTTTTCCGAAGGGATACGTACTTATGAGCTGGTGTCGCCCCGAAGTCGGTTCTGCCAACCGGGCTCAGGCCGACCAGATCGGCGCTCACCCGCCAAAGCCGTGCCGCAACGGCCTCGTCGTAGCTGCGTTCCGAGGACCTCTTGGGCTTGCTGTTGGCGAAGTACAGGCCCGTCACTTGCTCGAGATCGGCAGAGGAGGCCAGATAGATTGACGTGGCGGCGTCCTGCGCCGGAGCCTTCATGAAAAGTCGCATCAACGGGACGAACAGTCTCTGGACTCCGCTGGGGTCCTCGGCTCCAAGAGATGTTCGAACCACGCCGGGATGCAGCGCATTGGCGGTGACGTGCCGGGTGTTCCAGTACCCCCCGACGTTGTTGACCAGCACATCGATCGGGGAAAGCTCTGGGACGGTCATGCCGGCCATGGAGCCCGTACGCGACTCGGGCATGTCAGCCTTCTTCGACTGCATCGATAGACGGCTGGGGCATGGTGATGACGACCGTTCCTCGCGCGTGTCCTTCTCCGACGTGACCCATCCCCTGGGCGGTCCCGCTCAGCGGGTACGCCCCGTCGATGACCGGGGTGACCTTCCCCGCTTCGATGAGCTCCCTCAGGACGACCAGGTCCTCGTGGTTCTGAAACTTGATCGACGGGCGCCCCTGCTGGCGCACGAACAGTGACGACACGAGCACCTTGATGACGGTCCCCATGGCGCCGCCCGTATATCCTCCACCATTCGATTGCAGCGTCCCGTTGGGGGTCAGTGCGCGCCTGGTGTCTGACAACGAATGGTTGCCCACGTTGTCGAGGATGAAGTCGTAGCGCTGCCCACCCTGGGTGAAATCCTCCTGGGTGTAGTCGATGACATGGTCGGCGCCGAGGGAGCGGACCATGTCCACGTTCCTGGTGCTGCACACGCCGGTGACTTCGGCCCCGAAGGACTTGGCGATCTGGACGGCGAACGTTCCCACGCCCCCCGACGCGCCGTTGATCAGGACCTTCTGCCCTGGCTCGACCTTCCCTTGTTCGCGCAGGAGCTGTAGGGCGGTGGTGGCGGACACCCCGACGGCTGCAGCCTGCTCGAACGTGAGGTTGGCCGGCTTCGGCACGAAGTGGTCCTCTCCCGCACACGCGTACTCGGCGAAGGCGCCCGTGCACCAGCCGAACACTTCATCACCGCGTCGGAGCTGGGCCACGTCCTTGCCGACCGTCTCGACCGTCCCCGCGACGTCCGTTCCCGGAACATGGTTCTTTGGTTTGCGCAGCCCGGTCGCCATGCGCATGACGTACGGCACGCCTCTCACGAGGATCAAGTCACCGATATGGACGGAAGCCGCGTGCACGCGTACCAGCACCTCGCCATCCTTGACCACCGGCTTGGGGATGTCCTGGAGTTCCAGGACCTGATCGGGGGAGCCGTACTTGGACTGGACGATCGCTTTCATCGTGTCCTCCTCAGGTGTCGCGGGTTGGCTGAAATAGCTCTACCGATCCTGGCCGTCCGCTGGATGCGCTGGTTAGGTGAGCGGCTCACGAGCCATGCACAACTAATGTCCGGGCTAGCCGGTCGTAAAGTGTCTGCCGTGCAGGACTCAACAGCAGGCTGGCGACATTGGCGCCTACCGCCAACCAGACAACCGCGAATCCGAGAGCGTAGAGCGGAGACCGCGGGTCGTCAGCGAAAGAGATCTGCCAGATGCAAGCGTGCGCCAACTCCCAGGGGACGAACTTGAGTATGGTGCGGCCGAACGACCGCGCGGCGCTCAGGCGCCTGCCCTCAAGGTCAGTGACCTCCAGACCCATTCTCCGCTTGCCCCAAGTCGCTTGCCGCAACGAGGCTTCGGAGAGCGCGAAGTAGAGGCTGACAGGCACAGTGATGAGAAGGAATCCGCTCGCCTCACCTGAGACTGGATTGCCGAAGAGGGCATTCGCTAATGGCTGCGACAATCGATTCACAAGAGTGCCGGCTGCGACCAGCGTCGCGAGATACGCCGCAATCAGCACGTAGTCGAATCCGAAGGCAACAGAGCGGACCCACAACCCAGCCGGGGTCGGCGCGGCGTTCGGCACTCCTGACCTCCCGGACCTAGGCACCGACCCTCCGATTGTCACTGTACATCCCTATTCCGGCTTCACGTGTTCGTGGGTCCACGGTCACTGCCACCGGTCGTAGCAGACGATCTCGCTGATCGGCTTGCGGCTCTTTGGCCGCGGACTATCCGCCGGGTAACCCAGAGTCATCACCCCAACCACCTTGGCCGACTCGGGGACGCTCAACACCTCTCGGACGTGGCCCTGATGGAATGCGCCGATCCAGCAGGTGCCGAGCCCCGCGGCCGCAGCCGCGAGCGCCAAGTGTTCCATCGCAATGGCCACATCCACCGGATCGCCCGGAATATCGCAGGCCATCACGCGGTCCGGCATCAGCCCGACGCCGGCAATCACCACCGGCGCCTGAGCGATGAACTGCTGGTCTGAGCAGGCCGCAACCAGCTGGCCGCGAACGTCCGCATCGCGGACAACCACGAACTTCCACGGCTGTCGATTCGACCCAGACGGGGCTAGGCGGACGGCCTCGAGGATGCGATCCAGCTTGTCTTGCTCGACGGGGCGAGGCTGGTAAGACCGAACTGAACGCCGCGATGTGACGAGCTCGAGAAAATCCATGGTTAACCTCTGCCGATATTAGGTGGTGTCCAAGAGAGTCTAGTAGGCGGTCGGGCTTTGGGCAACCGCAGTGCCGGCACGTGTGCCCCTGCCAGTCCTCCACGCGCGGCTCAACAGCGTGCGTGGTTCGTGAGCTTCAGCCGCTGTTGACGCTCGGACGTACAGACCGTACACTCAAGCGGCAAGGAGCGACCGAGAGAGAAGGGGTGGGGTCGTGGCCCACATGAACGTGACAGAGGCTCGGGATAACTTCTCTGACGTGATCAACCGCGTAGCCTACGGTCATGAGCGCGTATGCCTATCGCGCGCCGGAAAGGACGTGGCCTGCGTGGTGTCCGTGGAGGAAGCGCAGATACTGGAGTTGCTCGAAGACCGCTTCGACCTCCACGACGCACTGACTGCTCTTCAAGAGGTGCAGACGGCAGGGACCATCCCGTGGGCGGACGTCAAGCGTGACCTCGGCTTGTAGGGGTTCTTGAGTGCCCTGCACCGTCGAGCTGTCACCGGCCGCTGCCCGCCAGTTAAAGAAACTTCCCGAGAACGTCCGCGGCGCCATCGCCCGCAAAATCGACCTCTTGGCCGACGTTCCACGGCCGACCGGGTGTGAGAAGTTAGCCGGGTACCCCGACCTCTCCGGGTGCGCGTCGGAGACCACCGCATCCTCTACGGGGTCTCGGATCGACTGGTGCTGGTGCTCGTGTTGAAGGTAGGCAGTCGAGCCCAAGTGTACGAGCGCATCCGCAAGGAAGACCTGAGTTTCCTTCGCAGCCTGCTTGAAGGTCGCCGGTAGCGACGCTCACGAGCCCGTAGGCGCCGGGGGCACTGAACGCTCGAGCCTGGGACGGCTGCAATCTGAGGCCTGGCAGTCCGCGGATGCGCTCGTTCGACGCAGCGTCACCTTTCCACCTCCGGCAGGCTGTGCAGATATGAATACATGGCCTTCAATTCGTCATCAGTTGTGACGGCTCGCACCATCGGCCAGGGCATTGTTGGTTCCGAGAAACCGCTGGCCATGGTGAGCATTGGCACCCTCGCTCCACTGGCCAGCGTGCCGGTGTTGAAGAAGGTCATGAATTGCTCTTCACTCCACTGGGGAATGCTCCGGGTGAGGTTTGGGCCGGGGGTAGGCCCAAACCCATTATCTGCGCCACCCTGCAGCTGGTCTCCATGACACTCTCTGCAGCCGATAATATCCACCAGGTACTTGCCGTATTCCGGCGTTCCAGCTTGGGGCGCGGTCACGCCGTCTACCGGCTGCTGTGCGGTCCGCAAATCCGACAGAGTCATGATAATCGCCCCAAGTAAATTGAAGCGATTGTTCGGGGTGGGTCCACCGGTGCCGGGCTGCGAACGCAAGTAGGCGATCAGGGCCTGCACATCATCATCGCTCATGTTCCGGTATGTTCCCGCCGGCATTATCAGCAGCGCGCGGCCACTCTTGTGTATGCCTTCTCGGATAGCGCGTATGACTTCCCCATCGGTCCAATCCTTGATATTCCCGGAAGGCGTGAGGTTGGGGGCGTAGAGCGTGCCAACGGGTGGAAAATCGAACTTCGCCGCAAAGTTGCTTCCAGAGAGCGGCAGCTCGTTGCCGGGTGAATGGCAGTCCGAGCACATGTGGGCCAGTCTTTCGCCGCGGGCGATTTGG
>CAZDGO010000162.1:0-5618 GCA_964504825.1 uncultured Gaiellales bacterium | reverse complement strand
GCTGGTCGTGGGCGTGGGGCGCTTCGCGGAAGGCCGCGTCCGCGCGGCCGCCGAGGGTCTGGCGGTGGACGTGGGCAGGATCACCCATCCCAGCCCGGCCAACCCCGCCGCCAACCGGGGATGGGAGCAGATGGTTCGGGCCGAGTTTGCTGCGTTGGGGGTGGGTTTGTAGGCCCGTCAGAGGCGGGCCACCCCCAGGAAACTAGCATGTAGGCCCACCACCATGACGATGAAGAGCGCCCGGGCCTGCAACGGCTGGAGACCCGGAAAGCGGTACCCGATCTGCGCGTCGCGGCAGCGGCCGACGCAGTCGCCGCATAACGTGCACGAAGAGGCAGGGCGGCGGTGCGCGATGTCCTCAGGCTTCAGCGCGTCGTACCGGCAGGGCAGGGCGCAGGCGCCGCACTCGTTACACCCCTCGCCGATGCGGATGCGGAAGGGATTGATCCGCCCCATGACGGTCGACAGCACCCCAATGGGGCAATACGCTGTGCAATGGGTCATCACCCCGGTGCGACGCGACCAAGTGGCCATCACCAGCACACCCAGCAGACCGAACGCTGCGCCCACGCCGAGGGCTACCGGCCAGCGGATACCGGCCAGCCGCATCCCCAAAGCCACCACCACGGTGCCAAAGAGGATGCTCGTCTGCAGGGTCCGTCGCCACGCCGGCATGGCGTCCGGGCGTCGGCCACCGCTCTTCGCCACGCCTCCTCGCCTGACCAGCCGCAGGCCGCGGGCTGCGATGTCGTCCCAGGCTCCGATGTAGCAGAGATGACTGCACCACGCGGGACCGACCAGTATGACCGTGGCCGTGAATAGGATGGGCATGAAGAACCCGCTGCCCCGGTAGAGCGGCCCCGCCACGATCATGGCCGGCACGGGCAGGTGCAATGTCCCGGTCATGAGAAAGCGGTCGAAGCCCACCAGGCCCAGCAGAAGCTGCCCGAAGAAAACGGCCGAGAACATGCGCCACACGCGCCGCCGCCACAAAGCCGAGACGGCGGGATCGAGCATCGTCTGAGCCAACCAGGCCGCGTAGACGCTCAGCCCGAGCATCTCCAGCCATCCCCCCGTAGGGAGGAACCGCTCCAGCAGCAGGCCCGCAGGATCCACCACCAGTTGCACCGGCGCCAGGATGCCGAAGGCGAGTAAAAAGGCGCCGACGCTCTGCCGCGCGGTGCTCAGTCCGCCCGAGTAGCGCGACCGCAGGCGATTCGACTCGAACACCAGGGCCGACAGCGCCGTAACTAAGGCGACTCCGCCTAGGATCACGAGCATCCGGCCGGCCGGCGCGCCGGCGGCCTGCCGTTCCTGATAGAGCACGACCGCCGTCCGCACCCAGAGGATGCCCCCTCCGACCAGGAACACCTGGTGCACCCGCGCCACCCAGCGCTGCCGCCACCCAAGCAAGGCAAGCATGGCCAGACACACGAGCACCGGACCAAGGGATATCTCCCTCAGGAAATGAGCGCCCAGCACCAACCCGGAGACGACGGCCGGCAGCAGGAGCACCACATTCATGCGATCACCTCGGCGCCGGGGAGCCATCCCATCAGAGCCCCCGCGCGAAGAGATGGGCCAGCACGAGCGCGTCGCCCACGAGGTTGTCGATGACGCAGTACTCGTTCGGCGAGTGCGCCGTCTCTTCCAGACTCGCCCACACCACCGCCGGGATGCCGCGCCGGCGGAATACCGCCGCCACCGTGCCACCCCCGATGCCCACGGTGCGCGGCTCCACGCCTTTCACGGCGCGCACAGCCGCAGCCAGCACCTGGACTACCGGAGCATCGACCGGGGTCGGCGGAGCGGCGGGCAGCTCCGCGGGGTACGCGACCTCCACCGTCACTCCGAACTCCCCCTCCACTTCGCGGACGGTCTCGCCGACCAGGGTTTTGACGTCGCCGAGCGCGTAGGCGGGCAGGATGCGACAGTCGAAGTAGAAACGGTCCTCTCCAGGGATGGTGTTGACGTTCTGCACATTGGCGTCGCGCTTGGTCGGCTCGAAGGTCGATCGGGGCACGTCGAACACCGGGTCCAGAGCCGGAAAGGCCGCCGGCAGACTCTCGTCGAGGCGCACGGCGAGGTGGGCGGCGGCCCGGTGGGCGTTCACGCCCGCGTCCGGAATCGACGCGTGCACCTGCCGGCCATGGACGGTGAACTCGATCCAGAGAGTAGATTTCTCCGCAATCTCCAGCACCGACCCGTCGGGACTGCCCGCGTCGGGGACCACCACCAGATCGTCGGCGTGCACCAGGTCGGGGATCGTTTCCAGTATGTACTCCACCCCGAAGTGGTTGCCGGTCTCCTCGTCGGCTACCAGCACCAGGCCAACGTCGGTGGCAGGTGTGAGACCTTCGTCGAGCAGAGCCCGCAGGGCGAACACCCCAGCGGTGAGGCCCTGTTGGTTGTCCTCCACCCCCCGGCCGATGATGCGCCCATCGCGCACGACCGCTTGGAACGGATCGCTGTCCCAGAGCCTGATCTCTCCGGGCGGCACCGTGTCCATGTGCGCCAGCACCCACACCGCCGGCCGCGCGGTCACGCCCCTCACACGGACCGCCAGGTTGGGCCTCAGGCCGGTGGATACCCGTGGATCGGGGGCATCGATCTCTTCGATCTGGTCGAGCCCGAAAGCGCGCAGCTGTTCCATGAGGTGCCGGGAGCGGAGCCATTCCCCATCTCCCCCGTTCTCGGGCCCCAGGGCCGTGACCGCGGTCAGTCGACGTTGGAACCCCACCATCTCGTCTCGGTAGCCCTCGATGCGGGCGGCCAACCGCGCCGCCGTCTCGGCGGATAGCATCATCTGGGTCTCCGGAAGTACCGCGCCGCGTCGGCCCCGCAACCCGCCGCCCACTGCCAACCAAGGGTGTTACTTGCCAGATCGGCGTCCACCAGCTCTTCCCAGAAGACCCGCGACCCCACCTGCCACGGCAGCAGGAGGTCCTTCACCAAGAAGGAGGCTACCACCATGCGCACGCGGTTGTGCATCCATCCGGTGGCCCGGAGCTGCCGCATGCCTGCGTCCACGAAGGGATAGCCGGTCAGCCCCCGTCGCCGGTCGCGGCGGAACCACAGCAGAAGCGGCGCCCGGTCGGCGCGCGCGGGGCTCACCACACCAGATCTTGCCGCCGGAAGCCGAGCACCGCCAGCGCGGTCAGCAGCGCGCCGACGCCCACCAGCACCCCCTGATGACTCCACCGCAGTCCCTCGATCACGGGATCTCCGTAGCGCGAGAATATCGAGATACCGGCCACCCACGTGGGCAGGTGCAGGAGCGGCACCACCAGCGAAGACACGAAGTCGGCCACCGCCAGTCCGCCCGCCACCGGAGCCGCCCACGACGGCCGCACCCACGTTCCCACCGCCATCCCCAGACTGAAGAAGACAAAGACCAGCGCGAGTACTCCCACCGTGACCCGGCCGAGAACGGCGGCCGCCAAATGCGTCCCAGTAATACCACCCACTATGAGAATCACCCCACACGCGACGCCGACCGCCACCGAAGCCGCGATGAGCACGGCTCCGACCCGCGAGAGGGCGAGTCGGCTGCGCCCCAGGGGCGTGGAGAGACTCAGCGCCGGTAGGCCCTCCTGAAGTTCCGTCGCCCAGCGCCCCACCTGCAACACCGTGAAGGCCGCCAGGGCGGGCGCCGCGAACGTACCGAACATGATCGAGGCCAAGAAGCCCGGCCGCATGAGGTCACCCGCGAAAAGCTGACCGAGGGCTCCCGCTTTGTCGATCATCTCTTGGATGGGCTGCCGGATGGTCGGTTCGACGACGACCATCAGGCTGGAGAACGAGGCCAGTCCGATCGCCCATCCGGCGGTGACACCCACCAGTGACCACGCGTCGCGCAGGAGCGGATCGCGCAACTGCAACCGGGGCCCCGCCGCTCCCACCCGCCGCCGCGAGGTGTGCGCGCGCGAAGTTCCCACACCCAGATCCCTGTGGGTGAAGAGCGCGGTCGCGACGCCCCACAGACCGAGCCCCACTACGAGCAGCACCACGAGGGCTGGAATATTCACCCCCCACCCGGGCACAAGGGGACGCGACGCCCGGTAGGCCGTGAAGGGCGAGATCCAGCGCAAAGGGGCGAAGAAGGACGACGTCCGGGACAAATTGGTGATCAGGAAGCAGGCGACCATAAGCAGAGCGGTGAAAGCCCGCGCGGCAACCCGGCTCCGCGCCCACTGCGCGATGAGGCCGGCGCACGCGGCCCACACCCAGGCGATCAGCCCTATTCCTAGCCCCTGCCAGATACCGTCGACGATCCGGAGTCCACCGCCCCCGAGATTCGCGCCCACCACACCGACCGCCAACCCTACGGCGCCCACCACCACGTCGCACACGAGAAGGGCGGCGCCCAATCCGAGCATGAAGCCTACCCGCTCCAGCGGGGTGCTGAGGGCCAGATCGGCCGTTCCCCGGGCCTCCTCGCCGCCCGTCATGCGCACCGCGAGCAGCAGGGAGAACGTGCCCAAGATGAGAGGTAGGAACCCCAGCGTGCGCCAGGTGATGAAGCCACCGGCGGTATCGAGAGCCTGGGCGTCGCCCAGGATCGGTTCCATCGAGAGCGCCACGGGCTGCAGAATAGCGGCGAACCGAGCGGCTTCTTGCGGCGTTCCCGCCTCGACCACCCAGGCGATGGTCACCAGAGCCACGACCGCCGCGACCCCGATGGTCCAGCCTAGAACCGCCCATCGCTCGCGCCGCAACCACAGGCAGAGCGTCGCCGTCACCCAGACACCCCTGAGCCGGTATCCGGCCCCTCGGTGTCGTAATAGGTGAGGAAGAGCTCCTCGAGGCTGGGGCGTCGGCTCTCGAATTCCATCAGGTCGTACGACCGGGCCGTCTCGAGAAGTGGGCGCGGATCACCCGTCAGGGTTGCAGTGATCACCGTGGCTCCGTCCGCCCCGGCCACGGGAGTCTGCACGGCCACATCACGCAGCCCCGGCACAGCAGCGAACGCAGCGGTCGAGACGGCAGAGCGGAAGACGAGTCGCACGAGATGCATGGCACCCATGCCGAGCTCACCCACCTGCGCCACGCGCACGAGGCGTCCGTCGCGGATGATGCCCGCCCGATCGCACATGCGCTCGACCTCGGAGAGCACGTGACTGGACAAGAACACCGTGCGGCCTTCGGCCGTGGCCTCGCGGACCAGCTCGTGGAAGATATTCTGCACTAGGGGATCGAGGCTACTGGTGGGCTCGTCCAGCAGCAGCACCTGGGGCCGGTGCATGAACGCCTGCACCAGGCCCACCTTCTGCTTGTTCCCCCGGGAGTACTCCCGGAAGCGGCGCGTGGCATCCACATCCAGACGCTTGAGCAACTGAGCCAGGTAACCGGTATCCACCCCTCCCCGCAGTCGAACCAGGTACTCCAGGTTCTCGGCGCCGGTCAGTTCAGGCCACATGGCAAGTTCGCCCGGCAGGTAGCCGATCGCCCGGTGCACCGCCGTTCGCTCCATGCGTACGTCCATGCCCAGGATGCCCGCACGACCTTTGTCGGGACGGATGAGATCCAGGAACAGCCTCAAGGTAGTGGTCTTGCCGGCGCCATTCGGACCCAGGAAGCCGAAGACCTCTCCCTGGGCGACCTCCATGTCCAGATCT